>JANMKH010000242.1:0-5732 GCA_031371965.1 Sulfuriferula sp. | reverse complement strand
CCCCATGCTGGCATTGACCAGAAACACCCGATCATTGACCAGACCTACCTGTACCGGGTGAGCCCGGGCGGTGAGTAACAGCCGCGTGGCTTCGGCCGTGTCGGATGGAATTCCGTGAGTACGGCTGAAATAGTTGAAGGTTCCTTGCGGCAGCACTCCGAACGGACAACCGCTGGGCAGTGTTGCCTGGGCAACCGCGTTGAGGGTACCATCGCCGCCCGCCGCAACGACCACACCTCCCTTCGATTTGGCCTCCTCGACCGTATGGCGGGCGAGATCGTGTAACCGGGCAGGGTCTTCGACCAGGCTTATATGATGCTCGCGGCTCGCTTGTGTCAAAACCTCCTCGATTATGGCGCGTGTTTTTGCAGTGTCATTGTTACCGGAGCCGACATTCAGCACGATGAACAATGGCGCGTTAGGGTCAACCGAGACAGGAATCATGAGCGGGAGAATATCTGAATGATCTTTTACGATTCATGTAAGCAAGTTGACTTGCACATTCACCCGCATTGTTGGCAGTGTCGAGCCGGGCGCCATGAAGCTGCCAGAGACAGGTGGCACTGCTTCAGGGTTACGCGCAACCGCAACCGCAATATGCCGTTTACCGGTTACCTCACCCATAGTAGGGTCGAAGCCCTTCCACCCCGTACCGGGTAGGTATATCTCGGCCCAGGCATGGGTTGTGGCATTGCCTGCTTCTGTTGCCGGGGCATGTAAATAGCCGCTGACAAAACGACTGGCCAAACCAAGGCAGCGGCAAGCCTCAATGAAAAGCGTGGCGTAATCGCGGCAGGATCCGCTACGCTGGGCTAAGGTCTGTGAGGGTGGCTGGACGCCGGCTTCTTCTCTCATCCGATACTGAAACTGAGTGTTAATAGCCTGATTCAGCTTCACCAGCATGGCAAAAGTCTCCATGCTGGATAAGCCTATCTGTTGCAGCCAGTCATTAATAATTTGGCGATCGTTAATGAAAACCTGCTGCTGAAAAGACGCCAGATCAACTTGCTCGCTCAACGCATACTGGAAAGGATAATTCACCGCATAGTCTTCGATCAGGAAGTCCAACGGCGCTTCATCGTAATGCTGAATAACGACTTCACTGGTGATGATCAGATCATTTGAGCGTTCCGTGAAACTGACAACCGCCAGAGAATTATCAAACACATCACGCAGCCATTTGATGTTGTACGCGGGGGTGATTTCCAATTTTGAAGACTCGATACGCACGTCATGCCCTTCTCTGGGGCGCAGTAAAAGCCTGTGCGTGTTGAGCGTCACCTGGGCGGGAAAAAGATATTCCGTCCGATGTTTAATCCGCAAGCGCTGCATCAGTATTTGTCCGGTGCTGAATCCAGCATCTCAACATGAACAGACATTTCCCGGGGATACAAAGCCAGGCCAAACTGATTGAATATAGCCACGTCGGCAGCATCGCGCCCATAGGCGACAGTGACGCGTCCCCCTCTGGGTTGAGGCTGGGTCGCATCAAAAGTATACCAACGGCCGCCCACGTAAGCTTCAAACCAGGCATGAAAATCCATGGGCACCAGCTGATGCAAATAACCTACGACCATCCGTGCCGGAATACACAGTCCGCGGCATAGCGCTATACCCAGATGCGCCAGGTCGCGGCACACACCCTCGCGCTGCTGGTTCACCTCCGCTGCAGAAAGTTGAAAGTGAGCGGAATCCGGATTGAAGCGGATATTGTTACGTATCCACGTTTCTATGGCAGCTACTTGATCGTAGCCTGGCGCTACGCCAGCCACGATTTCCTGACCGAGGTCTATAAATCTGTCCGACTCGCAATAGCGTGTGGGCAAGAGATACGTGAGAACCGTGTCGGGCAAGTTCTGCACCTCATCGAAAGGTGCGCCTGGGTTAACGTCGAGGTTGTCAGCAGTCAGGATATCTGCTGAGGTGTGGATGGAAAATTCGCCGGGCGGGGCGACCAGGCGCTGGCAAAGATTTCCGTAATTATCCGTATATTCAATGGCAAGCACACTGGGCTTCAAGGTATACGACTCGCGCGCTATCCATTGCTGTACCCCGCTGCGCGGACGCAGCATCAGGATGAAAGGCGTATCCATGCCCACGTCGAAGGTAATATCACATCCAGTACGGAGCCACACGGTTGTTTTCCTTTTGTCCAGACATGCACTGCATTTTGACTCGCAATCGGCAGCAAGCATCTGCCATCGATCTTGAATGGCATTCCGCAATTGAAGCATGACTGGAAGCCATACGACTACTTGTGGATTACGCACCGTCCTCATCTTATCCCGAAAATATTTGGCCTGATGTGCGGAAACGCACAGTGCACCGGGAATACCTAATAGAGAATAATGGCAACGATCAATGGTGCCAGATCTCCCTGCAACTTCACATTCTGGCGAGGCCATGAGCACTGAATGATCGTCAAATCAAACGCGGACATGCCGCGACATTATCACCATCACAGACTGGAGAAATGCCATGCCACTGAGAAAAGGGTCAAGCAAAGCAGCCGTTAGCAGCAATATCAAGACTATGGTTCATGAGTGGGAGAAGGACGGTTCGATTGGCAGCAGCCATCCCGCCACGAAACAAAAAGCGGTCAAGCAGGCCGTTGCGATTTCATTGAAAAAAGCCGGGAAAAGTCGCGCCACCGCACATCAGGGACGCAAAAAATAATGACTCAATTTGCAAGAACAACGGCCTGATTCATCAGGCCGTTGTTTCTCGGCATTCAGACATCAGAGTTTGATCATTTCATCCGGCTGCATCACCACCAGCTTGGCTTTTACACCCTGTTTGGTCAGTGCAGCCTTGAATTCGGCCGGTGTGCCGTCCAGTACCGGGAAGGTGCCGTAGTGCATAGGCACCACCATCAGCGGCCCAACCATTTTGGTTGCCAGCGCGGCACGCTCCGGCCCCATGGTGAAATGATCACCAATGCAGGCCAGCATCACGTCCACTTTGTGAAAACGCGGGATGAGCGTCATGTCGTTGAACACATCGGTGTCCCCAGTGTGATAGATCACCGGGCCGTTCTTGATGCTGATCAGGAATCCGCCCGGATTGCCGCCCTCGTGGATATCCTTGCCATTTTCATCCATCACGGTTGAGCTGTGGATGGCCGGAATAAAGGCCACTTTCACCTCGCCTCCGAGCAGGGTGAGTTCGCCGCCAAAATTACCCTGGGTGTCCAGACCTGCCTGCGCTTTGGGGAATCCGCCATAGGTAACCAGCGCGTTGCCCAGATCAAACGTGCTGACCAGATGTGCACCGGTTTTTTTGGCAATCGCCACCGCATCGCCGACATGATCGAAATGGCCGTGACTGATCAGGATCAGGTCAACATGCGTAAGTCCCGCCAGATCGGCTTTGCCGTTTTTATTCGCGGGATTGGTAATCCACGGATCGATCAGCAGTATCTTGCCGCTGGGGGTGGTGATCTTGAATGCGGAATGACCGTACCAGGTCAGTTCGGTTTGCCCGGCCCACGCCGTGCTTACCCCCAGCACCATGCTGAATACAAAAATTACCAGTGCTTTGATTGCTTTCATTTTGACATCCCCTTACGTTGATACACCACAAAATCATAGTTTAGTGCGCTCGCCTCATCGTAGCGCGGGTTGCGACTGAACTCTTCCCAATCGGTGCGCTCGAATTGGGGGAACCAGGCATCGCCGGCGAATTCGGCGTGAATTTCGGTCAGGTAAAGCCGGTCCGCCAGCGCTAATGCCTGTTCGTAAAGTTGCGCACCACCGATAAAGAATACCTCCGCATCACCCGCACAGGCGGCCAACGCTTCCGGGATGGAGTTCGCTACCAGGCAACCTGCGGGCGCACTGTAAGCGGTGCGCGAAATGATCACTGTCGTGCGCCCCGGCAATGGGCGCCCGATGGATTCAAAGGTCTTGCGCCCCATCAATATATGGTGCCCCATGGTGAGCGCCTTGAAATGCTTGAGCTCTTCCGGCAAACGCCACGGCAGCGTATTGTGAACGCCGATGACGCGATTTTTCGCCAGCGCGGCGATGAGCGCGATGCGGGGCTTGGGATGCGGCATGTTTTCTCCTGGTTTCGGGCATTATATCCAGCCTGCGGCAGTAAAGAACTGCGCGGAAGAACCGTAATGTATAAAATTCAGCCTCAAGATAAACCCTCATGACGATCGAGCAACGACCATGCTGAACCTGATTATTTCTACTGTCGCCTTCATCATCGCCGCCTGGTGGCTCAACCGTTACCTGGATGACATGGAAATCGGCAAGGGCATGACGCGCGGCATGCTGGTGTTTGTACTGGCTTCGGTGGTGTCATGGGGAACCGGGTCGGTGGTGGACTGGACTCAGGTCAAAGTTGAAGGCCCGCAACCGCCGTCGCTGGCTTCCGGCGATTTAACGCAAATTCTCAAAGCAGTTCAACAGACGCAAGCCCCGTTACAGCCGTAAAGCCTTAAAGGCTCCTTTAAAAATTCATGGTTTGACCCAAAGCAAGACGCGGAAAAAATTCGCCGCGCCGCATATGATTTATATGTCAGCAAGAAATTTTTTCCGCAACGCCGCAGTTGGAATGAAATATGAACCTGAAAAAATCAGTTAGCCACAAAGAACACAGAGTTCACGGAGGCAATGGGGCTCGCAGGGATGGGCGATTCGTCGCCCAACTCGCAAAAACAATTGTTTGCCGTAAATATTGACTTCACTCATCAGGTGAACCGGAAAAAATATGTGGAACCCGCTTCATCTCTGTGTCCTCTGTGATCTCTGTGGCTTGAATTGCGGTTTTTAGGATGAATTTTTAGGCCCTTAACGCGACAGCCCCGGAAACAGCGCCAATAAACCGTCTGCCATAAACTGTACCGCCATCGCGGCGAGTATCAGCCCCATCACCCGCGTGGCGATGTTGAGGCCGGCTGTACCGAGGCGTTCGCCGATCGGTTCGGCCAAACGCAATACCAGCCAGACGATCACCCCGACCGCAACAATACCCAGGCTGAACACCAGCTTGTCCGGCCAGCTTCCCGCCTGATGGGCGTCAACAATAGCCAAACTGATGGCTCCCGGCCCCGCCAACAGCGGAATCGCCAACGGCACCACGGCAATGTCATTCTTGGATTCGGCTTCGGTTTGTTCGGCATCGGTCTGCCGCGCCGGGCTGGTGCGTGCGTGGAACATGGCGATCGCAATCAGCAATACCAGCAGTCCGCCCGCGATACGGAACGCCGGCAGGCCGATGCCGAAAAACGACAGCAAAGAATCACCCGCCCACACGGCGAGAATCAGGATCACCGCCACTGCAATGGCGGCTTTGGCGGCGGTGCGGTGCATTTCCTTGGGGCGCCGGTCCGCGGTCAGGCTGAGATAAATCGGGATGGCGCCGAGAGGATTCAGAATGGCGAAAATGCCAACCAGGTATTTGATTTGCTCGGCCCAGACGGGTAACAGCGTCATCACGGACCCTTACTACACCGCCACCGGTGCTTTAATCGCCGGATGCGGGTCGTAGCCTTGCAGTTCGAAATCTTCAAACTTGAAGGCAAACAAGTCGGTGACTGCGGAATTCAGCTGCATGGTGGGTAACGGGCGCGGTTCGCGCGCGAGCTGTTCGCGGGTTTGCTCGAGGTGGTTCGAATACAGATGCGCATCGCCCAGGGTATGCACGAAGTCGCCGGGTTTGAGGCCGCTCACCTGCGCCAGCATCAGGGTAAGCAGCGCGTAGCTGGCGATGTTGAACGGCAC
>JANMKH010000224.1:0-12358 GCA_031371965.1 Sulfuriferula sp. | reverse complement strand
ATTCTTGACCGCGTCGTCCTGATCTTCGGTGCCGGTGCCAAATTCAGCGTGATCCAGTTCACGACGCGGATACACCGGGCGTGCAACATTGGGAGAACGACCCGGCAGGTAAGCGTGTTCGCGCTCGGCCAGCGTCATCGGCGGCAAATGGGTGTCTGCATAGAGCAGATTGGCAATGTGGAACGCGTCAACTATCGTGGCCGATTCATTCAGAAGGGGTCGCCATGATTCCATTTCAGCCTGTTGCGGTGCACCTGACGCAATCCAGCGCAACGTTTGCTTAGCCAGTTCAAAATACGCAGCGGCAGCGCCAGCAGGCAGCGTTGCAGCCTCTGCGGCTGCCAGCAATCGCGCTAGATAATTCGGCACGCGCGCACCGATGCGCGTGTCCACGCGCAAGTCTTCACACAGGTCAAAAATCAGCTGAAAGCGGACCATGTCCTCGCCGAATGCAGCAAACAAAGGACGCCAGGTAATGCGTTTATCTGCATCGAGGGGGGGGTGTTCGCGCCCAACTTCGTGGAACAGCGCCTCGATATAGCGTCGCTCGAAGGAAAAGAACACCAGGTGTCCGGCGGCATGCAACAGCGCCAGGATGGCTTCCTCGCGGCTGGGCAAGGCAATGGGTAAATACAGCGCCGCGCCGTCGCTCTCGACAAACGCGCGTCCCCTGTCCGGCGACCAGTTGCCGTCCAGCAGATCGAAATTTTCGCCAAACCAGGCATAAAGAATTAGTTGTAATAAGCGTTGGTGCTCCGGCGTACGAAAACCGGGCAGATTCTCCAGCAGCATGGCCATGCTTTCTTCCGATTCCAGCTTGAAGAATGCTTCGCCGCGCAGTCGCCCCGCCTGCAGAATGTCCGCGCCGCGCTTGGCCCAGGGTTGTACCGCTTCCACGCCGAGCAAATTGCGCACCCGGATTGCGCCGGGAAGATAAGTGGCAAGCGCCAGACGACGCTGGCTGAACAGATCCTCTGCCGGCAATACCAACTCTTCCACACCGGCGATGCCGTGCGTAGCGGCCAGTTCCGCAACCGGGCAACGAAAATAAGTCGCACCCGATTCCAGATGACGCCCACACCAGGCAATACCCAGCTCTGCCCAGCGTGCTTCGCCTGCGGCTCCCAGAATGCGATAGGCAGCGGGCAGTTGGTCCATGAATCCATCCAATGCTTTCCAGGCGCCGCGCCATTGCAGGAATGACAGCGCCTGACGCGTCCACGTCAACACATCGCCGCTCGCCTCCATAACGGCACGGCTGCCGCGAATGAACGCCTTGCCGGCGTCGCGATCGTGCTGAAACAAGGCTTAGCAGGCGCGCACCCATTCCAGTGCGATTTCATCGCCTTTACTCTGGATGGCGTCCAGCGCTTCCTTGGTATCGCGGTGTGCCACGAAGCTGATCTGCTCCAGATCAACCAGCTCTTGCTGGATAGCGGCGAGAATTTCCAGTTGTGTCATCTGCTCAAATCAAACAGCAAAATGCGCCTTGATGATTTCCATCAGTGCCTCGGCCAGTTCCGGGTCGTCCGTCACCGGATTCACCAGCGCGGCCTTGCACGCTTCCACCGGCTCGATGCCAGCAACGATCATGTTCCCGGCATACACCAGCGCACGCGTAGAGGTAGCCTCTTCCAGTCCATGGTCTTTCAGGGTACGGGCGCGGCGACCCGTAGCAACCAGTTTTTCGACTTGGGTTGTATCCAGTTCCGGCACTTCGTTCTGGATGATCTTGCGTTCGATTTCTTCACGCGGATAATCGAAATTGATACCGATAAAACGTTGCTTGGTGGACGGCTTGAGATCTTTCAATACGGTCTGGTAGCCAGGATTGTAGGAAATCACCAGCATGAAATCCTCGTGCGCCTCGATTTCCTGACCCTTCTTTTCCAGCGGCAACTGGCGGCGATGGTCGGTGAGCGGGTGGATAATCACTGTGCTGTCGGTACGCGCTTCGACGATTTCATCCAGGTAACAGATAGCGCCGGCTTTCACCGCGCGGGTGAGCGGACCGTCCTGCCACACGGTGGCTTCACCTTCGAGCAAAAAACGGCCCACCAGATCGGAACTGGTCAGGTCTTCATGGCAGGAAACGGTCACCAGCGGGCGCTTCAGGCGCCATGCCATGTATTCCAGAAAGCGCGTCTTACCGCAGCCGGTGGGGCCTTTCAGCATCACCGGCAGACGTTTTTTGTAGGCGGCCTCGAAAATTTCGACTTCATTTTTCTGCGCTTCGTAATAAGGTGCTCCGGCTTCATCTTCCACCGGTTGCTGAATAATGTCGCGCTCAACCCCGCGCAAACGGTTCAAAAAACCTTTCATGCCATCTCCAGTCGATCTTCACGCATGCAGCGCGTTTTCATGAATAAATACAGGTGGCGCAGCGTGCGCACGGCCATTTTTTCCGGGTTCTGCGGCAATGCGTCGAGGCGTTCCATGGCAATGCAGTTGTGGTAATAAACCAGCTCGCGGCAGTTGTCGCGGATGGTGTTCCACGACGGATCGCTTTTCACCAGCGCCTTGAACACGTCGAGTAGATCATCCGCTTGATCTGGCAGTGTTTTCTCACCCACATCGGCGATATAGGCGATGATGAGCTGCTTGGTCAGCGCCATCGCATGCTCGACCGTCTCCGGTAGAGGCAATGAGCCGCGCTCATTGAGGATGCGTTCCAGATCGACGATTTGTCCGTCCACCTGCTCGAATGTTTGTATCAATGCGGTGTGATCCATTTGCTTACTAGACCGGTCAGGAGTTTAAGAATAAAATTAGTAGATTGTGAAATACGCAATACCTGATCATTTTACTCAACTTTATTAAATTATGGAATGCTGATATGAAAAAGCTGGTTAAGCTCGTCAAGATCAACAACCTGCAGTACAACGCAAACCGCGATCCGGAAGTATACCGTCGCAGCGCCAACGAGAACTTCCGCATCCAGGCATTGGTAGATGGCAGCGGCGCGGTCAAATGCAGGTTGTTGGATAGCACCGGCACGACGTTGAATGAGCAAACCGTCAATGCGCCCGGCACCTATACTCACGAAATTTCCTTCGCCACCCCCGGCGTACGCGTGGTGACTTTGTTGGTGGAAGGCAATGGTGAAAAGTTCACGCAAGACTTACGCCTTGACGTCATGGAGCATGCCTGGATTGGTTAAACCCCGATCGGTCAAGCCTTCGAATCAAAGTTAAACCCAAACAGCCCGCAAATCGCGGGCTGTTTGTTGATGGGCTAGCGCTTCACCACGACCGGACGATTATCCAGTTCGTTGCGCTTTCTGCCTTGTGCGGGATAATGCCGTTGTAGCAGATCCCCTACTGCCGCCACCCCCTGCAACGCCGCCGCTTCATATTGCCCCTGCCGCAACAGCGCCTCCATGGCGCGACAAACGGCCTCCCATTCGCCCGCAGCATTATGCCCGTGAATACCCCGGTCGGCGACAATCTCCACGTCGTGGTCGGCCAACAGCAGAAATATCAGCACGCCATTGTTGTGTTCCGTATCCCACACGCGCAGATCGGCGAAAACATTCAGGGCTCGCTCGCGTGCAGACATGCCTTGCCATAGTTCGCCAATATCCAGCGCGCCTTCCACGGCAAAGCGCAGTTCACCGTAATGGTGCTGCTCGGAGCTATATATGGCGGACTCGATGGCACGCATGGTGTGCGCGGGAAAGGCGAGATGCACGCGCCACGGGAAATGCAGAAGATGTTTGAATACACGTATCAGGTTCATCTCACCATCTCCCCGACGCGCCGCCACCACCAAAGCCGCCGCCTCCGCCACCGAATCCACCCGAGCCGCCGCCGAATCCACCACCACCAAAACCGCCGCCGCGCCCCAGGTTGATTCCGGAAAATACCGCAAAGAACACCAGTACACCCGCCAGGGACGCCATCAGCGCCGAGCCCAGCACCAGCCAGCCCAGACCTCCTACAGCCGCCGCCGCCATGCCTGAACCCAGAAATCGCCCGAATATTGCACGCAGCACCTGACCAATGAAAGTGGCGCCTATGACAGCGATGAACAGCATGCCGAGTGGATCGCTGCTATTGCTTTGGGCTTTGGCTTTGACCGGCGGCAACGGTTCTCCATTTATCAACTTGATGAGCTGATCCACCCCCGCCTGGATTCCGCCTGCGAAATCATCCTGTTTAAAATGCGGCACGATAGTCTCGGCGATGACGCGTTTGGCAATCGCATCCGGTATCACGCCCTCCAGGCCATAGCCCACTTCGATGCGCAAGGCATGATCGTTTTTGGCGACCAGCAGGATCACTCCGTCATCCACACCCTTGCGTCCCAGTTTCCACGCCTCGGCCACGCGTATGCTGTATTGTTCAATCGCTTCGGGTGCTGTGGTGGGTACAATCAGCACTGCAAGCTGACTACCCTTGTGTTTCTCGAAATCCGCCAGTTGCTGCTCCAGGCTGGCTACCTGAGCTGAAGTGAGCGTATTGGTGAGATCGGTGACATGCGCCTTAAGTGCAGGCACCGCCACCACAGCCAGCACCGAGCCAGCCGCCCCTATACACAGCAGAGCTGCCAGTATGGCCAAGCAGCGTTTCATATCGAGGCTAATGAGCCGGCGCCGGTGCGGCGGGCGCGCCAAAATCGACTTTTGGCGCTTTGGAAATTTCCTTCTCGTTTTCCACCGTAAAGCTGGGCTTGACCTTGTAGCCCATCACCATGGCAGTAAGGTTGCTGGGGAAACTGCGCACCGTATTGTTGTATTCCTGCACCGCATCGATATAACGCTTACGCGCGACGGTGATGCGGTTTTCGGTACCTTCCAGTTGCGCCTGCAGATCACGGAATACGCCATCCGCCTTGAGCTGCGGGTAATTTTCGGCAACCAGCATCAGGCGCCCCAGAGAATTGCTCATGTCGCGTTGTGCTGCCTGGAATTTGGCAAAGGCTGCGGGGTCATTGATCAGCTCAGGCGTGGCTTGAATCTGTCCGACGCGTGCGCGCGCCTCGGTCACTTGCGTGAATACATCTTTTTCGTGGGCCGCATAGCCTTTTACTACATTGACCAGATTAGGCACCAGATCGGCGCGGCGCTGGTACTGATTGAGTACTTCAGCCCAGCTGGCCTTGACCTGTTCGTCGGAGGTCTGAAATGTGTTGTAGCCGCAGCCGCTCAGGCTCAGCGTCAGCAACAGCATGAGTGACATCATCCAGTTACGCATTGCGGTTTCTCCTTGATTGAATTCGTTGATCTAGATTGTGGCGGCCTGTTGCTTTAACAAGCCCTGCATCGTTGCAACCGCCAGACACAGGTCTTCCCATGCGCGCGCCTTGTCCGGCAAGTTGCGCAGCAGATACGCTGGATGATACGTCACGATCATCGGAATACCCTGGTACTGATGCAATTTCCCGCGCAGGCTACTGATACTGGCGTCAGTAGCCAGTAGCGAGTGTGCGGCGAAACGGCCGAGCGCAACGATGATTTTCGGCTCGATCAATTGAACCTGACGCTCCAGATAAGGCAGGCAAGCGGCAATTTCCTCAGGCTTGGGGTTACGATTCCCCGGCGGCCGCGATTTCAGTATGTTGGCGATGTATACGTTAGCGCCGCGCCCCAGGTGGATCGCCGCCAGCATAGCATCGAGCAGTTTGCCTGCGGCGCCGACGAAAGGCTCGCCCTGGACATCTTCTTCAGCGCCGGGCGCCTCTCCCACGAACAGCCAGTCGGCATGAACATCTCCTACACCCAGCACGCCCTGAGTACGCGTCATATGCAACGGACAGGCAGTACAGTTTGCCACCGCTTGTCTGAGTGCATCCCAGTCCATCTGACTGATGTCCACAGCGCCGCCAGAAGTTGACGTCGCATGCATGGCAACCCCTGCATCCCGCAGCTTCCAGCGTGGCGCAAGCTCCAGTTCATGCAGCATGATGTCACGCATGTTTTTTCATATCCAGCAGCATGATCACGGCATCTTCTCGACCTTGGCGAGCAGGGTAATAGGCTTTGCGCATCGCCACATATTCGAATCCCAGCTTATGATAAAGACGACGCGCCACGGTATTGGAGGGGCGTACTTCCAGGTACATGGTCTCGGCGTGATAATCGCGCGCAACTTCTATCAAATATTGCATGAAAGCTCGGCCCCAGCCCCGGCCCTGCCACTCAAGCCCAATCGTGACATTCAACAAATGGGCTTCCCCCGCTGCCAGCATCAGCACAGCGTAACCTGTGATGAACTGATTGTGCTGGCACACCCAGCAGCTGTAGCCGGATTGCAGCGAATCGTGGAAATTGCCGCGCGTCCATGGAAATGGATAAACCCCATGCTCCATCGCTACTACCACGTCGATGTCATCGTCCCGCATCGGGCGAAAAGATGGCTGAGTGCGCAACAATGAGCTCATCGTTCGCAAATTTTCAAAGCGACCTTGTCGCGAATATACAGTGGCGCCGCCAGTTCCGCTGCCATGCCCTGTCCCGCCTTGATGTGCGGCGCGGCCAAACGGGCAATCTCGCGCGCGTGAGGATACAGTTCCGGACGAATACTGACCAACGCTGCACCATAACGCGCTTGCAGTGGCTCAGTATATGCTCTGAACCCGCTCCCGCATCCGTACCAGTCCAACCCTGCTACGGCGGGCACCTGCTGAGGCGCGCATAATTGCGGTTCGGATTCAGTCATCCAGTCCCCCACCTCTCGTCGATAAGCAGCATGGTAAACCTCGCCCATGCGCGCATCCAGACAGGCGATCACGCGCGCCGCGCCACTCGCCTCGGCCAGCGCCAGCAGAGTGCCCACGCCCAGCACCGGCACATCCGCACCGAACGCCAATCCCTGCGCCACTGCGCAGGCGATACGCAGCCCGGTAAACGAGCCGGGCCCGGCGCCGAATGCGATGCCGTCGAGCTGCGTCAGACCCAACCCTGCCTCGGCCAGCAAATCCTGACACATGGGCAACAATAGCTGGGAGTGGGTCTGCCCGGCGTGAACCTCGCGATAGGTGAGAGCGCTGTCGATCAACAGCGCAGCCGTGCAGTACTCGGTGGATGTGTCGAAAGCCAGAATTCTCATCCGGCGATTATAACGGAGAGGGGCTAGCGAAGGGGCAGGTAAACCTCGAACAAAATTCGCTGCCAGGGGTTGCGGCTGGGGCTTAAACGGCTGATGCGCGCCTCCAGCCGGGTACCGCGATCCATCAGCCGCGCCACGGCCTCGTTGTCGCGACGCGGCACATAGCCCAATTTGATGCCGTGCCATTCCACTCGCACCGCGCGCGGATCGTGGGAATTTTGCGGCTCGCGCACCAGTTCCAGCACATCGCCTTCGTGCATTTCTGCCCACACCTGCTTGCCGCTGTAATACTGAAATCCGGCCAGCGGCGACGCCTGCAACAGGATATGTTCGGAAACCTCGGCAGCGGCGGGCAGCGATAACAGTAACGCAGCTAACACTTTCACCCACTGCGCTGTCCAGCCAGTCCGGATCATGCTGTGTCTAACGAATCGCCATCAGGCAGCGCTATGCGCAGTGAGCCTGACGTCATCGCAAAGCAATTGCAAAGGCGCCGGTTTGTGAATGCCATAACCTTGCGCATAATCCACACCGAGCAGCCGGAGCTGTTCCAGAATGGCATCGTTCTCTACAAACTCAGCTACCGTCTGTATGCCCATCACGTGACCGATACGGTTGATAGCCTCCACCATGGCATGGTCCACCGCGTCCGTCACCATGTCCCGGACAAAGGCACCGTCTATTTTGACGCTGTCCACCTGAAGATTCTTGAGATACGCAAAAGAGGACATGCCGCTGCCGAAGTCATCCAGCGAGAAGCGGCAACCCAGGCCTTTAAGAATGCTGATGAAACGCATCGCCCGGCTCAGATTGGCAATTGCCGCAGTTTCAGTCACTTCAAAGCAAATAGCCTCGGCAGGAACACCGCTGCCATGAAATTGATCAATCACGAATTCGATAAAATGCTCGTCACCGAGAGACTGGCCTGAAATGTTGATGGCATAGCAGCGCTGTTCTGTGCTGCCCGGATTGTCCACCAGCCACTTGAACATCGAGCGGATCACCCAGCGGTCAATCAGCGGCATCATCCCATAACGTTCGGCAGCCGGAATGAACGCCATCGGCGACACCAGCCGGCCTGATTCGTCTTTCAGCCGCAACAAGATTTCGCAGTATTGCCTGCCCGGTTGATTGGGCTGCACCGCAACGATGCTCTGATAATAGAGGCAGAAACGGTTTTCTTCAAACGCATGAGTAATCCGCGCCACCCATTGCATCTCGCCATGACGCTGGAGCAACTCGGCGTTATCCTTCTGGTGTACCCATATCCGGTTGCGGCCTTTGTCCTTGGCCATATAGCAGGCGGCGTCAGCAGAGCTCAGTAGCGAGGCCATGTTCTCTGCGCTTGCAGTCACCTCTACCAGACCCATGCTTGCGCCAATCTCGAAAGTTTTACCTTCCCATACGAAACGAAACTCGGCGATTGCTTGACGTAATTTTTCCGCGATCTGCCTACCCTGGTCTATTGGACATTCTTCCAGCAGTACGCCAAATTCATCCCCACCTAGTCTCGCCAGCGTATCGCGTCCCCGGATATGGGTCTGAATAATTGCAGCCAGTTGCCGCAACAACTCGTCACCTGCACCATGCCCGCTGGTATCGTTAACCAGCTTGAACTGATCCAGATCAATGTAGAGCAAAATATGTTGGGTGTCCGTCTGTTTTGCACTATTCAATAGCTCTGTCAGACAACGTTCGAACTCGCGTCGATTGGGAAGACCGGTGAGCGAATCATGGCTGGCTTGCCAGGAGAGCTGTCGTGCCATGCTGCGCGTAGTGGTCACATCGTGAAATACCGACACGAATCCTATGCTATCGCCGGTGTGATTGCGAATCGGTGTAATGGAAGATTCAATGGCAAACTCCGCACCAGATTTACTGATCAACAGAGCATTCCGGCTAAGCCCAACCATCCAGCCATCCATCTGGCGGGACGCAATCGAATGATCCAGCGGCTGCCTGGATATTTCGTCGATGGTATTGCATATCTCCCGGAAAGGCAGACCGCGCGCCTGATCAGCATGCCAGCCGGTGAGCTGTTCTGCTACGGGATTGAGATAATCCACGTTGCCGGCGATATCCGTGGAAATTACTGCATCGCCAATCGAATGCAAGGTGACTTCTGCGCGTTCTTTTTCATGGTAAAGCGCACGTTCGATACGGATCGCCTTACGCACCACCAGCATCATGATACCAACGCCCAGCAGGAAGGCGGCAGCCCCCAATATACTGACCACCCAGACGGCCGACCTGTATTCATGCGAAACCCTATCAACGGCCACATGTGTTGACCGCCGTTGCATTTCGATTAATTCATTGAATAGTCCAAATACATTTTTTTGTGCCGGAATAGCCTGCGTTTGCAGAAGCTCCTGCGCGTCAGTCAGCTTACCTGCTTGAATCAGCTCGACAACCCTCTCCATGGAGCGGGTGGCAATTCGGGTTTTTAGCTGCGAAGCCTGCAAGGTCGCACGCTCCACTGGATTGAGCTGCATCTGAAGCAACTTGTCCCGGGTGCGTATAAATTCGCTGGCAAGCTGGCTGAAGTGCTGCACCGCAGCATCCAGTTGAAACGGATCTTTCATCAGCAACATGCTATAGATAGTGACAGCACGCTCCCGTGACAAGGAACGCAGATTCATCACTAACTCGCTTTTGGTCTCGCGTTCCCTGACGATAGACTCCATCTGTTGATTGATTGAGTGCATGCGCGTCAGCCCGATCACCGTAATGGTGACCATGAGCAGCAATACCAGACCAAAGCCGATAACAATGGCGTATTTGGAGTTGTGCGCGAACAGCTTAATCGCTGTTTTCATAGATAAAGCCTTATTTTATTTGGTCATGGGTTGTGGGCAGCAAAATAAGATTGAGCCTTACGCTTACCATCACAATCCAGCATTTCATCCTCGCCACTATTACTTATCGGAATTTATGCGGAAACCTTTAATGGTCAAGCCAAGCGTCATGTCCTGATCTGGTAACAACGCTTAAATTTTGGTGACGCAAATTGCTTGATGCAAAGTTCCAATCAATTCAGAATACGCACCCACCCTGCTTTAATAGAACCGGACTTTCATCATGAGCGACACAGGCATTCATATTCCACATACTGCACATCATGGTCACGAAGCCAATTCCCTGGACCAGTGGGTTGCCATATTCACCGCGATCCTGGCAGCCCTGGGCGCCGTTCTGAGTTATCAGGGAAGCCATTTGATGAATGACGTGCTGTTACAAAAAAACGAGGCCGTATTGATGAAGGCGCATGCTACCGATCAATGGAATTACTATCAGGCGGTGAGCACAAAAATGCATCTGATGGAGCTTGCTAAAACTTTGGCACCCGCAGACAAAACCAGTGGATTTGAGTCCGAGATCACCAAATACAAAGTACAAAAAACCAGGATCAAGGCCGATGCGGACAAATACGAACAGGCCTCCGCCAAAGCCAATGCGGAAGCTGCACTATTGAGCACACCGCATGAAAAGATGTCGCTGGCTCTCATCCTGTTCCAGATTGCCGTAGCGCTAGCATCCGTTACCGCGTTGACCAAACGCGCTTGGCTGATGAGCATTGCATCCATCTGCGCAATCATCGGTATTGGTCTGTGGGGTTATGGATTGACGATGCTGTGAGCATATCTCCAGATAACCCGCTATATGCCTGGGGTGGACTGAATCGCCTGATGTTTGTGTGGATTAATGGATTTCATAGCCCCTATTGGGATGCGCTAATGCTGACCATGACAGCGCTTGGGGATCACGCCAACTACCCGGTTTATATGGCGCTCGCCTTGCTGCTCAGTGCGTGGCGTCCGCTTTGGCTACCAAGAAACAATGTGCTGATATTCGGTGTTGGATATGTGATTACCGGATTGATCGTTATGCAGATCAAACCTTTGCTGGACTTCCCACGTCCATTACTGGCACTGGGCGAACAATGGGTGCATGTGATCGGACGGCCTGAATTCCATCACTCTTTCCCCTCCGGGCATGCCACCTTTGCAGTGTTGCTGGCGGCCAGCCTGGCCTATCAGTCTGCACGACCATTGCGCTGGGGCTTGTGGAGTTTTGCCTTGCTGGTTTGCGCGTCCCGCCCCGTTTTAGGAGCACACTTCCCTGCGGATGTGTTGGGCGGTGCTTTGATTGCCTGCCTAACCGTTGGTTCGCTGCGCTGGCTCCAGAAGCGATGGTTCCCAGCCTAGGCACAAGCCGAAAATACATAGCCAGTCCCTATTCAGGCAGCTTGATCCAGCCTGGCGCTGGTAGGTGTCCAGCAGATTAAACCAAGCTGGCACCAGCCATCAACCAAATCGATTCAGTTGCCATTTACGCCAGGCGTCGCCACGGGTGCCCAGGTATGTACCACAACGTTAAAAGGGGCACCTAGCGGCGGGAAAGGAGCGGCTTTCTTGATTGCCTCCAGTTCCACTTTTTCCAGATTATCTGATGCGCAACCTGAGATGTTGGTCTGCTTGAGAGTGCCGTCAGCATTAATTGCAACCACTGCACTGCACCAGCCCGTATCCAGGGGAACGGGATGTCCGGTTTTTTTCATGGCCTGCTGTTCTTGCGCGACGCGTATCACTCGAACAGAGTGCGCAACGATGTTGTTAATTTGCTGCACGTAAACCATGAGTTCACGATTGCGCTGCTGAATAATTGCAGATTGCTGCGCTTGAGTAGGGGATGGAGTGCTTGGCGCCTCGTTGACCACAGCACAACCGGCAAGAAGTAGTGGAACCAGAACAAAATAGAGTGGTTTCATTCAACCTCCTTTAAATTGCCATCATTCCACTGATTCAGTCAGTAGGATCATACAAACCAAGTTAATGATTTTTAAATTTAATATGGTGCCGGCAAGAGGAGTCGAACCCCTGACCTGATGATTACAAATCAATTGCTCTTATATAACATAAGTTATTTAACAATTAGTTACGACAACGTCTATTGACGTCTTGGGTGGTTATTGGCAGTATATTGATTACACAGTGATTACATGGATTACCACAATGAAGGTAAAACTAACGCTCCCAAGAATTGAGTCTGCCGCTTCCCCCAAAAACAAAAATCAAGACTTCATCTGGGATACCCAAGCGAAAGGTTTGGGATTGCGCATTACCAGGAACGGCACCAAGTCATATGTGTATCAATATCGCGTTAGCGGCAAGCGTTGCCCGGTTCGCGAAACTCTTGGTAGCATCACCGATTTAACTTTAGATGAGGCTCGCATTCACGTCTACAACCGAATTCTAAAGCCTACTCCCAAAGATCGAAATAAATCTCCCACGCTCCGGCAGGTCTTT
>JANMKH010000153.1:0-11803 GCA_031371965.1 Sulfuriferula sp. | reverse complement strand
CCTCCGGGTGTCTGCCTGGCGAGCGGATTTTTAGCATTATGTGAGCTCCGTTTGTTATCCAAATTCGGAGTCATGGTTATCAATGTAATGAGACGCCACGCATGTTTGAAATAATACCCGTGCTTACCCAAGCGCTTCTGTGCGGTATCGAACATAATTCTATATGCCCTGGGTTCTCGCTATTTATCCACCTCTATGTCCATTTGGAGCTACTTAGTCCCCCAGCAACTCTGCTAGCGGATGCATCTGTTCTATATGTTGCGACACCACTCGGACAATGACGATGATGGGTATGCTAAGCAGCATGCCCCATATACCCCACAGCCAGGTCCAGAACAGCAGGGAAATAAATACCGCTGCCGTATTCATTTTGGCAAACCTTCCCGTCATCCAGGTGGTAACCAGGATGCCAATGAGGGTCGCTACCAGCAACGATGCGCCGGCCACTTGCAGTGCTGATGAAATTGAATCGAACTGGATGAACGCTGCCATGCCGGTCACGGAGGCAGTAATAACGGGTCCGAAATAGGGAATGATATGTAACAAGCTTGCCGCTGCCGCCCAGGCCCCGGCATTTTCCAGACCCAGCCAGGAGAAGGCCGCCCAGGTGAAAATGCCTACCATGGCATTGGTGATCAATAGCATGAACATGTAGCTCTGGATGGAATTGTTAATATCATCCAGTATATGAACGGTAATTTTTCTTCTGGTCAGTGTTGGCCCGGCCAGACGTACCAGCTTGCGCTTGAAAGTATCACCCGAGAGCAGTAAAAAATAGGTGAGAAATGCCACCATGACAGCCTGTCCGAAAAATGTCAGCAAGCCTGTCCAACCCGACCATAATAAATTGCTCAGCTTGAATGGAGAGGGATCGACGACCACATAGGTCTTCAATCGCTTGTTAGCCTCAGGGGTAGCGCCAACCTGATTGGTGGCTTTTTCAATTTCATTTGCAGCGATCTGTACCTTTTGCATGTTACTCAGCTGGCCACGTTGCAAATGACTCGTTGCAGACGACAGCTTGCTGGCAGCTTTAGGCAACTGATCCAGTATCGTCTGCATTTCCCCACGTAAGGCGTAGGTACACAGGAATCCCATGCTTACCACGGTGAGCATTACTAAAGTGGCGCCAAATACACGCGGAATTTTGATTAATTCCAGCCAGGCGACAAGTGGATTGAGCGTATAGGCAAATAAAATGCCAAGCAAAATGGAAATGACAAAAATCTGTGCCCAATCGAGAGCAAATATCAGTGCAATGACAGCGAGAATGGTGAGCGCCATGTTGTGAGTTGCCACTGTGTCATGCGTAGGTGGTAGCGTCAGATCATGAGTTTCGGAAGTGTTGATTGCGTTTTCTGCTGCTTTTATCGATTCGGGTAGGGGTTCCATGATTTCGACCGGGAGGTGGCTAACGATGCTCGTTGTTGGTCGGATTTATCTTCCTGTCGAAGATATAGAAGGATTTACACTGAATCCGACAAACGCCTGTTCAGAATAATTCGCACTATTCTGTTACCAATGAACCAGTAGTGTATTAAAAAAGGCTCCTGGTAGAGCCTTTTTTAATATTTCCGCCTGAAGATGGCTTAATTACTGTGCTGCACGTCCCTGGCTTTGTCGTGAATGGCATCACCAGCATGTTCAACATCTTTACCAGCACCGGCTACCGTATTGCAGGCCGAGACGCTGAGCAACATGCCCAAAGTGCCAGCCATTATTAATGCGGATAAAATTTTCTTGGTCATGATTGATCTCCTGAACGTTAAGAGCTGAATAAAAAGCCCGAAATCTGGAAGCAGCAATTTACAGGCTGGCTCCACTTTATTGGTCATGACCGAAGCGGTCTGTACGCTGTCGCACATAGATACAATGCGAGATCGCCAAATTGGCTTTATAACCAATACTCAGGGAATCTGGATATCCATTCCTTAAAGCGCGAAGTGATGGGCCGGTGTTGCCATTGCTTCAACTCAATCCGATCCGATTGCGCCAGGTCGTTGGCAAACATGGCTTCCATTTGATTGGCAAAATCGCTGCCGAGGATGACTGCGTTGATCTCATCATTATGCAAAAAACTGCGCCAATCCAGGTTGGTGGAACCAATGGTCGACCAGACGCTGTCTATTGTGGCAGTTTTGGCATGCATCACCGCACCGCGACGCTCGTAGATTTTCACTCCGGCGCGCAATAACTTGGCGTAATGCGATCGCCCCGCATTGAAGACGATCCATGAATCACTATGGCTGGGTAATATCAGCTTCACATCTACACCTCGTTGAGCAGCATCAATCAGAGATTTAAGTAACTCCGGATTGGGCACAAAATAGGCATTGGTAAGATGTATCTGTCGCTCCGCATGATTGATGGCCGAGAGTAACGTCAGATAAATTGGACTGGCTGGGTCATTTGCAACACTGCCAATGGCGCGGACAATTTCATTGCCCTGTTTGTGAAGTTGCGGAAAATAATCGTGCTTGGTAAGGGGCGCTCCACCTTGTCTTTGCCAGGTAGCCATGAATAGCCTCTGGAATTCGGCAACTGCAGGTCCGGCAATTTCAACATGGGTGTCACGCCAGCCAAATGATGGACTGCCGGTCTCTGTTTTATGGCGTAGAACAGAGCCGCTCGAGTACGCATTGCTGATATTAATGCCCCCCACAAAAGCGATTCGACCATCCACCACCAGCAGCTTGCGATGGTCGCGATTATTCAGCCGCCAGGTTTTTGCATTGTGCGCCAGTGGATTAACCGGATTGAATTCCACTACATGGATACCGCTATCGGCCATGAATTGAAAAAATTCTTTGGGGGTGCCGAGTGAGCCGACACTGTCGTAGATCAGGTTTACCTGTACTCCGCGCGCCTGTTTAGCCAGCAGTAATTCCTCAAATTCATCGCCGACCTTGCCGTCTTCAAAAATGTAGGTTTCCAGGTTGATTGTGCTGCGTGCGTTGCGGATGGCTGCAAACATGGCTTTATAGGTGGACGGGCCATCCTGTAACAAAGTGACTTTGTTACCTAATACCAGTGGATTTTCAGGATTGATTTCCTGCTCTAGCGCCAGATGCTTTTGTAAGATATCCAGACTGCCTACCTCCTGTTTTAATTGCTTGAGGATGACCTGGCTTTTTTTTGCCGGTAATGCACCGCGGTCACTATCGAATTGCACCGTATGTGGCGCTGGAGTTGTCAGAGTGGCTTTGGTATCGGGCAGGCTGACGCATCCAGCCAGCATCAGCAAACCTGTCATAGCGGCAATCAGAAATTTTGTATGCGATAACAAATTAGAGAAATAATCTGTGTTGTATTGCAATTGCATAACCATCACCACGAACAAACCAGCATTTTGATTAGCATGTATGTCCAGTCCGAACAGGCTTTCAGTCAATCCTCGGTGCCAATTGTTTAATAACTATTCATGCTCCGGCTTAGTGTCTTTAATCTATGCGGATATGTAAAGCAGTGTTCTTAACGTTTCCTGTTATATAACGTATTTTTTCATGGGAGGGAGATTGCCCTCCCACCCGCATCCCAATGCGAGACAACGATAGCGATGACGCAAGACCACCATGCTGATTAAACGGTCGATAAGTCTGCGGTGTATACGTGCCACGGAACCACCGCACGCCGGGCAGGCAGGGCGCCTAATCTGGAGTGTGGCGGTCTCGGGTAAAGTGCGGGGAATCCCAGGTTTACTCATGTTTTTTCCCCACAAGACAAGAAATAGGCCGATTATTTTTTTACTCTAGGGTCTGGCGGCCTGTCGTGACTATCCACGAACTGTGCAACGTCCCAAGCCTCTTGTGGAGAGAGTGAATTACCTTTGCCGAGTGGCATGTTGGCCTTGATAAAGGCAGCTGCATTTTTTACTGAATGCATACCTGCGCCAGCATTAAAGGAATCCTTGCCCCAGAGCGGCGGAAACGCATATTGCTCGTTTACTTTCGTGCCTAATCCATCTGCGCCATGGCAAATTGCGCAGTTTTTCTCGAATACAGCAGCGCCGCGTTGTGCATCAGGTTGCAGCGGGGGATTGTCCAGCTTTGGATAACCACGGCCCGCGAGTTCTTTACCGATAGGAGCACCTGTCGCGAGCCAGTAGCTATAACTGGTTAAGGCTAACATTTCTTTGCTGTTATAAGCTGGCGGTGTGCCATTCATGCTGAATCGGAAGCAACCCGCTAAACGATCTTCAAAGCTGTTTACTTTGTGATTTTTACTCCGGTAAGCAGGAAACATTACATACGCCCCCCATAATGGCGCCGAGTTTGCCTTGCGCCCCGCATCAAGGTGACAATTCACGCAATTCAAACCATTGCCGACCAGGTTTTTTGCATAGACCTGGGTATGTACAAAAATATTTCTGCCTAGTTTGATCATGTCGCCCATCTCGCCGGTCGGCATATCTTTCTCTGAAGGAGGGACGAAGTGAGTGGCTTGAATACTGGTTGGGGATTGTTTGGGGTCGTGTTGTCCTGCATCTGGCTCGGGCAAGTTTGTAGCAGGGGGAGTTTTGCTCGAGGCGGCCACATTTTGTTTGGGTTCCTTGGAGCCTTCATAACGGGCGGGGATAAAGATAATGGATGCAACAATGACTACCCCCACGACTGCCAGTACAATCCACATGGGGTGAAATTTGCCATTTTGCGTCAGTCGATTAATCAATCGATTCATGGCGTGTCTCCATCAACTATTATCATTTCGGATTCGCAAGATAGGCGCTGACAGCAGTGATATCCTCGGGGCTCAGTTTGTCGGCGACAGCCTTCATCAATCCTTCTGGATCATTGATGCGGGTTCCAGCTTTCCAGCCATTAAGCTGGCTGCTTATGTAAGCCGCATTTTGCCCGGCTACACTCGAGAAGTGCGGCGGGATCCCGGCGCCATTTGCACCGTGACAGGCAAAACAGGCAGGTATGCCTTTGTCCCAGTTGCCGTGTTGCGCCAGTTGCGCGCCACGGGACGTTTGCGCTGTATTTTGGGCAGGGCCGGGGCCTGGTTTCCAGGGCGGCAAACTGGCGTAATAATCCGCGACGTCATTCATCTGGGCAGTGTTCAATGCACTGGCGATGGGTCGCATCAAAGGATTGGTACGCAATTTTGCCTTGAAATCCTTTAATTGCTTGACCAGGTAGTCCCGATTCTGCCCTGCCAAACGGGGAAATCCCGCAGCCGGCTGACCTTCCCCGTTAGGCCCGTGGCACTGCATGCACGCGGAAATATTCCCGGTCCCGCTTTTTGCGATTGCCTCACCCGCCTTGACGTCGGCATGGCTCACGCCTACTTGCCCTGCCAGGAGCAGGAGCAGTCCGATTTCTACCGAAGGATTGCGTGCGAAATTCATTCTATTGCTCTCTTTGATTTTCTGTTCAACGCGGAGCCATGTATGGGAAACCCAACCATAACAGCCCTGGCTAAACGTGGCGAAATTGCCGCGACAGCCATGACGCAAGCTGGGTGCCCATACATGAAACGATCACCACGCGCGGTTCATACCGGGGGCCGACCGCTGATCACACGGAGCAGGATAACCACTATCGCAATGACCAGAAGAATGTGAATGAATCCCCCCAAGGTGTATGAGGTGACCATGCCCAGCAGCCAGAGAATGATTAAAATAACGGCGATTGTATATAGCATGACAAAATCCCTCTTTAAAGTTTGTAATCAGTTTACGCCGGTCTATGAAGCCCTAGCCGGTACAAGGATTTTCATTAAAACAGAAAATCATTCTCCGGCTAATGGACTGTTGCAGTTGCAAATTTCCATTTACATCCCGAACTGTGCTTTTGCCTGATTGATGCAACGATCTTTAGCCGCGCCGGAGTAAGTCTCGCATTTTTCCTTGGCTACAGCGAAATCTGCCGAACGTTTGTCCTTTGCCGCGTCATGCTGGGCGTCCGAGGTTTTTTCCTTGGCTTTCATATTGGCTTCAGCGGAGGCGTTGCCGGCCTTTTCATCTGCCTGCAAAGTCTTCATCTGTACCTTGGCATCGGCTTTGGCATGCACATAAGCGGCCTTGGCCTCTTTCACGCAAACATCCTTGGCATTGCCCGATTTGTCGTCGCAGCGTTCCTTGTCCACTTTGTATGCGGCCTCTGCTTTCGCCATCAAAGCCTTGTAACGTGTCTTCTCGCTGGGTTTATATTTCGCTTCCAGTTCAGCCTTGGCGACATTTTCGTTGCCCTTGGCTTCGGCCTCGCGAACGTCGTTGGCATTTCCTGACAATGAATCGCATTTTTCTTTGGCGGCTTTGTATTCCGAGCTAATGCTGTTTTTGCTCGCCTTGTAATCGCTTTTGGACATGGTTTCAGCCATGGCGCCAGCGCTGAAAGCCAACAGAATGGCTGCGGTAAGTGCGGTAAGAGCGGTTTTTTTCATGATTTTTCCTTTTGAGAATCAAGTGAGTTAGTCGATTACTTTGACGCCAGAACCTTCCTGGGTCTTGGCCAGGTCATTGGCATATTTCTTGGCATCTTCAGGGCTGTCGAAGGATGCAAGCGGCTTGTCAAAACCTTCTTCGCTTACTTCCCATTGCCCGGATTTACCATGTTGCACACAAAAAACGGTGGATCCTTTTTGGTCAAATCCCATCATTTTTCTCCTTGGTTATCTGGCGGTTCTGATTTCATAACCCGAACCGGGTGGTCAATGTGGTCTCCGGCACGCCTCAATGGGCGCGGAAGTCCTTGTTGCGCTCTTCGAATTCCTTGATCTGCTTTTCAGCCTCCTCCTTGTTGACGCCATAAGCTTCCTGGAT
The DNA here is from genome assembly GCA_031371965.1 of Sulfuriferula sp. Taxonomy (GTDB): domain Bacteria; phylum Pseudomonadota; class Gammaproteobacteria; order Burkholderiales; family Sulfuriferulaceae; genus Sulfuriferula. The sequence continues at coordinate 5,040 of JANMKH010000153.1, read as the reverse complement.
CTTGCCCACCAGTTGGTCGCGTTTGCCGGCGATTTGATCCAGGTGATCATCAGTAAGCTTGCCCCACTGTTGTTTGACATTACCTTTGAATTGTTTCCAGTTTCCTTGAGCGATGTCCCAGTTCATGTTTTCTCCTTTGCAGTGAATTCGACAGGCGGAATTGCCTATCGAGAATTGTTGCCCAGCATTAATGGGTGGAGTGGCGAAGCCATGTGCAATATCAATAGCGGGTGACGTGGTTGTTTTCGACGCGCACCCGGTCGCCTACACGCAGATCGCCAATATCGCGTTGTGTAATGGTCTCAAAACCACCCTTATCCAGGCGAACGCCTATACGAAAAGCATTGGCGTTAGCATTATTGCGGTTCTTTTCAATCTCATGCCCGACAACGGCACCACCGACTGCGCCTGCCGCCGTTGCAACGGTTCTGCCGGTACCGCCCCCAACCTGATTGCCCAATACGCCACCCACAACACCACCGATGACAGTACCAATGCCTATCGGGCTGCCATTGCTGTCCGTCTGCACGGCGTTGATGGAATCAACAATCCCATAGGCGCTGCTGTAACGCGTAGAATTACCGTAATTACCGGCTTGATTGTCGGGATAGGGATTGCTATTGGCGCAAGCTCCCAGCAACATAGTTGCCATCCCTGCAATTGCTAATGCTTTATGGAATGTTTTCATGAAATCTCCTTTAATCGAGGCCTCAGATTAGGAGTTAAGCGGACTGCGGTCTGTACGCTGTCGCACATTAACGCGTCATTTTTTAACGTTGTTCGGAGGCATTCATGTCATCAATACACGATCCCAAACAGAATCACTTGCTTGGCGCAATACCCGACGATGAATTCGAGCGCATTGCACCTCATCTTGAACTGGTATCACTGGAACGCTCCGAGTTGCTGTATGAATTTGATGAAGCGTTGGAATATGGGTATTTCCCGACAACCTTGATTGCGTCCTTGCTGTGCAGCATGGAAGACGGCACATCGGCAGAGGTCGCTGTGGTCGGAAACGAAGGCGTGCTGGGTGTGTCGATTTTCATGGGTGGACAGACTTCGCTCACGCAGGTAACGATCCAGCATTCAGGCCATGCTTATCGACTGAAATCCAGCATCCTGAAAGCAGAATTCGATCACTGTGGAAGCTTGCAGCATTTGCTGCTGCGTTACACTCAGACACTGATTGTTCAGATGTCGCAAACCACCGGCTGCAACCGTCGCCATTCGGTGGAGCAGCAATTATGCCGCTGGCTGTTACTGAATATTGATCGCCTGCCTACGGACGAATTACGCATGACGCAGGAATTGATTGCAAACATGCTGGGTGTGCGTAGAGAGAGCATTACTGAAGCCGCAGTAAGGCTGCAGGATGCCGGTCTGATCAGCTATTCCCGGGGTCGTATTGAAATTCTGGATAGGCACAGGCTGGAAGCACAGGCCTGCGAATGTTACGACATCGTAAAAAAACAGTACGACAGCTTGCTCGCCGATTTGGCGGACAAAGCGGTGGGTTAACCCTGAGGTAATGAAGGGCTGGATCAATCCTGACTGAAACGTTTGGTGCTGGCGCTGCCCTCAGCCGATCCAGAGCTTTTAACGCAATCGTAGATACATTGCGGCACGCTGAGTGTAGCGCTCGTTGCGAGTGCCGCATCACTCATCGCGGGACGGATTTTTTCCCCATTTGAATTTCTGATGCAAAATCTTCCCTACTGGCGCCTGTCCGGTTTCTATTTTTTCTATTTCGCCTTCGTCGGGGCGATGTCGCCGTTTTGGGCACTGTACCTTGAGTCGCTGGCGTTCAGTGCATTCCAGATTGGTGTGCTGATGTCTCTGTTGCAGGTGATGCGCATTTTTGCGCCGAATATCTGGGGCTGGATGGCGGATCGCAGCGGCAAACGCGTGATGATCGTGCAGATCGCGGCGCTGGGGAGCCTGCTTTGCTATCTCGGCGTATTTTTTGGCACCAGTTTTGCGTGGCTGTTTGCGGTAATGGTGACCATGAGTTTCTTCTGGAGCGCGTCGCTGCCGCTGGTGGAGGCCACGACTCTGTCGCACCTGGGCGAGCATAGTCACCGCTACGGGCGCATCCGCCTGTGGGGTTCGGTCGGGTTTATCGTGGCGGTGCTGGGGTTGGGGTACTGGTTCGATGTGCGGCCAATCAGCGATTTGCCCTGGGCGGTGCTGGGCTTCATGGCCGGCATTGCGCTGCTGGCACGGCGCATCCCGGAGGCAGTCATCGAAGTGCACGCAGCCGATCACCTGCCGGTGTGGCACATCGTGCGCCGCCCCGAAGTGATGGCACTGATCGTGGCGTGCTTTCTGATGGCGGCAGCGCATGGACCGTATTACACCTTTTATTCCATTTACCTGGTGGACCATGGCTATACAAAAAGCGCGGTGGGCTGGCTGTGGGCGCTTGGGGTAATCTGCGAAATTGTTGTATTTATGTGGCTGCCGCGTCTGTTGCCGGGGGCATCCATGGCGCGCATTCTGTTGGCGACTTTTGCCATTGCGGTGCTGCGCTTCCTCCTCATCGGCTGGGCTGTGGACTACCCCGGCTGGGTGATTTTTGCCCAGGTGCTGCACGCGGCGACTTTCGGTGCATTCCATGCGGCTGCGGTGGCGTTGATACACCGTTATTTCCGTGGCAGGCATCAGGCGCGCGGGCAGGGCATATACAGCAGCCTGGCGTTCGGCGCGGGCGGCACGCTGGGCGGCTTGTATGCCGGCGCCATCTGGGACAGCTTGGGCGCGCAATGGACGTTTACCATCGCGGCGGGATTTGCCTTGCTGGGATTCGGGATGGTGGCATGGAAACTCAAGGCAATGGAGGCTGGGGCGGGTGCATAGTACCCGCCGTCGTGTATAATTTTTGACTCAACTAATTTATTAAGTGGCTGCATCCATGAGTGCGCAAACCCTTTACGACAAACTTTGGCAATCGCATCTGGTCAACGAGGAGCCGGACGGCGCCACGCTGCTGTATATCGACCGCCACCTCGTGCATGAGGTAACCAGCCCGCAGGCATTCGAGGGCCTGCGTCTGGCCGGGCGCAAACCACGCCGGGCTGACGCAGCCGTGGCGGTGGCCGACCACAACGTCCCCACCACCAACCGCGCCGGCGGCATTGCCGACCCGATTTCGCGTCTGCAGGTGGAAACGCTGGATCAGAATTGCGCCGATTTCGGCATTGTCGAATTCAAAATGAACGACGTGCGCCAGGGTATCGTGCACGTGATCGGTCCGGAAGAAGGCCTCACGCTGCCTGGCATGACCGTGGTATGCGGGGATTCCCACACCAGCACGCACGGGGCATTCGGTGCGCTGGCGTTCGGTATCGGTACCTCTGAAGTGGAGCATGTGTTGGCCACCCAGTGCCTGGTCACCAAAAAATCCAGAGCCATGCGCGTCAATGTGGAAGGCGAGCTGGGGCGCGGCGTGACCGCCAAGGATGTGGCGCTCGCCATCATTGGCAAAATCGGCACTGCCGGCGGTAACGGCTACGCGATCGAGTTCGCCGGTTCAGCGATACGCGGACTCTCCATGGAAGGGCGCATGACCTTGTGCAACATGGCTATCGAGGCGGGTGCACGCGCCGGCATGGTGGCGGTTGACGACAAGACTATCGACTATGTAAAAGGCCGTCCCTACGCACCCATGGGCAAGCAGTGGGATCAGGCAGTGGGCTGGTGGCGCACGCTGGTGTCGGATGCGGATGCAGTGTTCGACCAGGAAGTGCAGATGGACGCCGCTGCCATCGTCCCGCAAGTGACCTGGGGCACTTCGCCTGAAATGGTGACCAGCGTGGACGGACGCGTGCCCGACCCGGCGGATGCGCCCTCCGAAGTCAAGCGCAACGACTGGGAACGCGCATTGGCCTATATGGGGCTTGCGGCCAATACGCCGATCGAGAAAATCGCCGTGGACAAGGTGTTCATCGGCTCCTGTACCAATTCCCGCATCGAAGACCTGCGCGCCGCCGCCGCGGTGGTGAAAGGCCGGCAAAAAGCCGCCAGTGTGAAGCTGGCGATGGTGGTGCCCGGTTCCGGCCTGGTCAAACAACAGGCGGAACAAGAGGGCCTGGATCGGATATTTCTCGCAGCCGGTTTTGAATGGCGCGATCCGGGCTGCTCGATGTGCCTGGCGATGAATGCCGACCGGCTGGAGCCGGGCGAACGCTGTGCCTCCACTTCAAATCGCAATTTCGAAGGCCGTCAGGGGCAGGGCGGGCGCACCCATCTGGTGAGTCCGGCCATGGCTGCTGCGGCCGCGGTAGCGGGGCACTTTGTCGATGTCCGTAAATTTTAAACTTGAAAGGAGTGAAATCATGCGCGCATTTACACTACTCGACGGCTTGGTGGTGCCGCTCGACCGCGCCAATGTGGATACCGACGCCATCATTCCCAAGCAGTTCCTGAAATCCATCAAGCGTAGCGGTTTCGGCCCCAATCTGTTCGATGAATGGCGTTATCTCGACCATGGCGAGCCGGGGCAGGATGCCAGCAAGCGCCCGAAAAATCCGGATTTCGTGCTCAACCAGCCGCGTTATCAGGGTGCGCAGGTGTTGCTCGCGCGCGAGAACTTCGGTTGCGGATCGAGCCGCGAGCACGCGCCGTGGGCACTGGAAGATTTTGGTTTGCGCGCCCTCATCGCGCCCAGCTTTGCGGATATTTTCTATAACAACTGCTTCAAGAATGGTGTATTGCCTATCGTGCTGGATGCGGCCATCGTCGATCAGTTGTTTCGTGAAACCGAAGCGACGCTTGGTTACGCCCTGCACGTGGATCTGGAACGGCAGACTGTGACTACGCCCGGTGGCGAGTCCTTCGGCTTCGATGTGGATGCGCACCGCAAGTATTGCCTGCTTAACGGTCTCGACGATATCGGCCTGACCCTGCAACAGGCGGACAAGATCAAGGCTTATGAAGAACGGCGCAAGATGGAAGCGCCGTGGCTGTTTGTATAGTTATTTCTGGTTTTGAATTGAAAGAATCCTTATGATAATCGCAGTATTGCCCGGCGACGGCATC
>JANMKH010000202.1:0-4766 GCA_031371965.1 Sulfuriferula sp. | reverse complement strand
GCCCATGGTACAGCCGGCGTAGGGGGCGATGTATTGCATCGCGGCAGAGTCGGAAGCCGTCGCCGCGACGATGATGGTGTGACCCATGGCGCCGTGCTCTTCCAGCTTGCGCACCACGTTGGCGACCGAGGAAGCCTTCTGGCCGATCGCGACATAAATACAGGTTACGCCAGTGCCTTTCTGGTTGATGATGGCGTCCACCGCGACGGCGGTCTTGCCGGTCTGGCGGTCGCCGATGATCAGTTCGCGCTGGCCACGCCCGATGGGCACCATCGCGTCGACCGATTTCAGGCCGGTTTGCAGCGGCTGGGTCACCGATTGACGCGCAATCACGCCGGGCGCGATTTTTTCGATGGGGGAAGTCAGCTTGGTGTTGACCGGGCCCTTGCCGTCGATGGGCTGGCCCAGCGAGTTCACCACGCGTCCGATCAGCTCGGGGCCGATGGGCACTTCCAGAATGCGGCCGGTGCACTTGACCGTGTCGCCTTCGGTGATGTGTTCGTATTCACCCAGCACCACGGCGCCGACGGAGTCGCGCTCCAGGTTCAGCGCCATGCCGAAGGTGTTACCGGGAAATTCCAGCATCTCGCCCTGCATCACGTCGGACAAACCGTGAACACGGACGATACCGTCAGTAACCGAAACGACGCTGCCCTGGGTGCGCAGCTCGGAAGCCGCGGCCAGGTTCTGGATTTTGCTCTTGATGAGATCACTGATCTCGGTGGGATTGAGTTGCATTGATGGCTCCTAGACGGAATCTCTTAACGTGATAGCGCGTACGCCATGCCTTGCAGTTTGCCGCGTACCGAAGCGTCGTACACTTCGTCACCCACGGCGACAATGACGCCGCCAATGAGCGCAGGATCAACAGTTACGCTGGCGTTGATTTTGCGCTTGAAGCGGATCTCCAGGCGGGCAGACAATTCGGCTAACTGGGTTTCGCTCATGGAAAATGCGCTGGTGACGGTCGCATCCAGCACGCCGCCTGCGCTGGCTTTAAGCGCTTCAAACTGGGTGACGACTTCTGGCAGCACGCTGATGCGGCCATTTTCGATCAGTAGCTTGATGAAGTTGCCCGTTTCTGTCCCCAGCTTGTCTGCGCACACTGCGAGAAACAGACCGCCGAGCTGCTCGGCGCTGACCCTGGGGTCGGACGCCAGACGACTCATCTCGGGATCTGCGGCCACTGCATTGGCCAGCGCCAACTGCTCGGACCAGGCGTCCAGCGCGCCAGCCTGTTTGGACACGCTGAATACAGCTTCAGCATAAGGACGTGCGATGGTTGCGATTTCAGCCATGCTTACAGCTCGCTCTTGATTGCGTCGAGCAAGTCGGCGTGGGCTTTGGCATCAATTTCGCGGCGCAGGATTTTTTCTGCGCCGGCGACTGCCAGCCCGGCCACTTGCCCGCGCAGCACTTCCTTGGCGCGCACGGTCTCTTGCGCAATGCTGGCTTGTGCGCCAGCAATCATGCGGTCGGCCTCAAGCTTGGCTACGCCTTTGGCTTCTTCTACCAACTGTGCTGCACGCTTGTCTGCCTGGGCAATAATTTCAGCCGCTTTTTGCTTGGCTTCATGCAGGTTTTCGACGGCGCGCTTGGAGGCCAGCTCCAGCTCGTGCTTGCCGCGTTCACCAGCGGCAAGCCCGTCGGCAATCTGTTTCCTGCGCTCGGCCAACGCATTCATGATGGGCGGCCACACGAACTTCATGCAGAACCACACAAACACGAAAAAAGTGATGGATTGGCCGATCAGGGTAGCATTGATATTCATGCCAGAACCTTTCTACGGTTAGTATCCAGCTTAGCCAGCCACTGCAAACAGCACATACATGGCCAGACCAACAGCGATCATTGGCACCGCGTCAACCAGACCCATGACGATGAAAAACTGGGTGCGCAACATGGGGATCAATTCGGGCTGGCGCGCGGCGCCTTCGAGGAAGCGGCCACCGAGAATACCGATGCCGATCGAGGCGCCCAGAGCGCCCAGGCCCATCATCAGGGCACCGGCGATGTACAGCACTGCGTGGATCATGTCCATTTATTACTCCTCTGACTAAAGTTAAAGTGATTAAAGCGAAACCGGCGATTAATGGTGCTCTTGATGCGCCATGTCCAGATAGACGATGGTCAACGTCATGAAAATGAATGCCTGCAAAGTAACAATCAGAATGTGGAACACAGCCCAACTCCACTGTAGCACCCCACCAAACAGGCCAACGCCCAGCCCGCCTCCGAACATCAGCGCGATCAAAATGAAAATCATCTCACCCGCATACATATTGCCGAATAAGCGCAGCGCCAGTGACACCGGCTTGGCGATCAGGTTGACACCCTCGAGGAAAATATTGGCAGGTAGCCCCAGTTTGCCGAAGGGTTGCAGGGTCAATTCACCCACGAAGCCACCCACGCCCTTCATCTTGATGCTGTAGTAAATCACCAGGAAAAACACCGCGATAGCCATGCCGAATGTCGCATTGGGATCGGTACTGGGCACCACCTTGAAAAACGGCAAGCCCGCAAAATGCGCAAGCTGCGGAATCCAGTCAACCGGTATCAAGTCCATCAGATTCATTAACAGAATCCAGACAAAAATGGTCAATGCCAAGGGTGCCACCAGCGGGTTTTTGCCCGAGAATGAGCCGCGTACACTGGTGTCAATGAATTCAACAATCCATTCGACAAAATTCTGCAACCCATGCGGTACACCCACGCTAGCGCGTTTCGCCACCAGGCGGAACATGAACAGGAAAAATACACCCAACACCAGCGACACGCCCAGCGTGTCCAGATTGAACGCCCAAAATCCCATGGCCTTGGCTTCCTGCGCACTGTGTGCCAGGTGCCAGTGCTCTTCGCCAGGCAACTTGCCATAGGTCAGGTTCTGCAGGTGATGCTTGATATATTCCGAAGAAGTGAGTGCTTCAGTCGACATAGCGCTACTCTAATAATTAATCTTTAATGTGTCCGTCCCGGCCTAATCGTAACGCCGACCAGCCAAGCCAGTTGTCCCAGCACAAATCCTGCAATCATGACCGGCGGGTCAAGCTTCAGAACACCCATGCCGAGTGCTAAAAAAAACACTACCAATGCAAATCGTTCCAGACCGGTGCGGTATAGCATTCGCAAATCCTGCTGCGCATCCGTATCAACACGCCGTTCTGCGCCCCGCATACGCCAAGCCAGTAAGCCGCTGTTTGCCAACGCAACCAAGCCGCCAGCCACCACAGCCATGGCGCTTGCTTGCCCGTACACCACATAAATCAGTATCGCTGCCACCAGCACACTCCCCCCTTGCACCAGCAAGGCTAGGCGAATGTTGGAATCAGGCTTTTGGTGTTGCGGAATTATTGCGCGCATTCAAGCCACAGGCGGGCATGCCAACCTGTAAATAGACGCGGATGATACCTTAATTAGCATACCTAATGCAACGATTAGGTGGTTTGATGTTGCGGCCAGGAAATCTGTTGCGCATATTGCAGATAGCGCTACGGATTTTCATGTCGCCCTCGAGGGACCTAGAGCTTGTTGAGTATGCCTTCCAGCTGTTCATGACTGGTATATTCTATCGTCAGCTTGCCTGCACCACCCTTGCGCGACTGGATATTGACTCGCGTACCCAATCGATCCGACAAATTTTCTTCGAGGCGCTGGATATCCCGGTCTATTTTCTTGATGGCCGCAATGGGCGGATTGAGCATTTGCCCCACCAGGCGTTCTGTTTCTCGCACCGAGAGTTGCTTTTGCACGATCATGTGCGCGGCCTCATTCTGTTTGGAGTGGGTGAGCGCCAATAATGCCCGTGCATGCCCCATATCCAGCTGCTGCTCCAACACCATAGCCTGAACCGGTTTGGCCAAATTGAGCAAACGCAACAGGTTGGTGACTGCGCTGCGCGAGCGCCCTACTGCTTCTGCGGCGGCCTGGTGGGTCATATTGAACTCATCGATCAGACGCTGAATGCCCGTAGCTTCCTCCATCGGATTGAGGTCTTCGCGCTGGATATTTTCTATCAAAGCCATCGCCAGCGCGGCTTCGTCCGGCACCACCTTCACCACCACCGGTATTGTGCTCATGCCAGCCAATTGCGCCGCGCGCCAACGTCGTTCGCCCGCAATGATTTCATAGCGCTCTGCGCCCACTTCTCGTACCAGAATTGGCTGCATCAGCCCCTGTGACTTGATCGAGTCTGCCAGCTCGCGTAATGAAGTCTCGTCCATTCTGGTACGCGGCTGATACTTTCCGGGCTGTAGCTGAGTTACCATCAAATTGCGTAACTCGCCCTGCGGGGCGGGTGCATCTTCTCCACCGAGCAAGGCATCCAGCCCGCGCCCCAAACCTTTTAGTCTCGCCATTCTATTCAACCTCATCTAACGTTAGTGTGCGTTTACTTCACCCCAAGACAACGATCCAGCATCTCTTTCGCAAGGCATTGGTAAGCTAATGCGCCCTTTGAATTACGGTCATACGACAATACCGGGCAACCATAGCTAGGCGCTTCCGCCAACCGGATATTGCGCGGTATCACTGTATCGTAAACCTTGCTCCCAAAATGCTGTTTGAGTTGATCAGAAACCTGCTGGGCAAGTGTATTGCGCGGATCGAACATGGTACGCAGCAAACCCTCTATTTCCAGCTGCGGATTCAGGTTGGCGCGTACTTTTTTAATCGTATTGACCAGATCGGACAGCCCTTCCAGAGCATAATATTCACACTGCATGGGAATCATCACTGCATCGGCGGCAGTCAGCCCATTCACTGTAAGC
>JANMKH010000200.1:0-2295 GCA_031371965.1 Sulfuriferula sp. | reverse complement strand
CCCCATGGTACTCGCGCGAATTACGCAGATATGTAGGTTGGGTTAGGCGCGTGTTTTTGCGCCGTAACCCAACAGACCCAAAGAAAGGTTCAGGTTTGTTAGGTTACGCGGAAAGCCGCTAACCCAACCTACATGGTGCCGGTTTAATCGGCGTAATCTGTGGAGAGCGATTATATGTTCAAGTTATTTTTGCTCGATTCCTTAACCGAGTGACATGGGTGTCTGACCCTATTGATTTTCTTGATTTTTCAATGATTTGCTACTTCACTAACCGCTATTGTCTGCGTTTTTTAGGATAAACATGAGATTGCAACCCAAAGAGGTAAATGCCATTGCACAAGCTGCCCGGGACGCCTTTACTCCTGGTACAGCAGTGTTTCTCTTTGGTTCCCGGGTGGATGACAGCAAGCGTGGGGGAGACATTGATCTGCTGGTTGAGATTCCCGAAGCCATGTCCCCTGCGGAATTGGTGCGCCGTCGTACCCGTTTTGTGTCGCGCATCTACCGGCTGCTTGATGAACAGCGCATTGATGTCGTCATTGCCACGCAAGACCAGCAAGATTCGCGGGAAGTAGTTGCTGCGGCAAAACGTGAAGGAATCCAGGTGGCGCAAGTATGATGCCAACAGACAAACTTGCTGCTGTGCTTTGGGAGGCGGATCGCCACCTGGACACACTTACGGAAGCATTAGCAGAATGGAACGTATCGCCTGCGATCACGTGGCAGGCGTTGGAAAGTGATCGCGCCCGTGTCCGGATTGTGGACCAACTGCTTTTCCGCTTTATCAAATTGCAGGACACAGTGGGGGAGCGCCTCATACCAGCAACACTGGCCAGCCTGCGTGAGCCGTTTGAAGATTGGCCCATGCGTGACCGGCTAAATCGTTTGGAAAAGCTGGGTTACCTTGATGTGGACAATTGGTTGGCCTGGCGCGAAGTTCGTAACAGGTTAGCCCACGAATATCCAGACCAGCCGGAGGTTCGCTTTGCCGCCCTAATGGCTGCAATGGATGCAGTCAAAGCTTTGGCCGCACTATATCGAGATTGGCGCGCCCGTTTGGAAACCAGCCCGTAGCCCATTACCGCTGCTGACTACCCACTAACCCCTATTCGCTACCCACTATGCCCTTAAACTACACGCCACTTCACTAACCGCTAACAGAGGAGTCCAGCATGACAGCAACATCAGTAAAAAATGAAGCCAAACGACTGGTTGAAAACCTTCCGGATACCGCGAGTTGGGATGACCTGATGTATGAGGTCTACGTCAGGCAAAAGATCGAAGAAGGGATCAAGGCCGCAGATGAAGACCGGGTGCTGACCCATGAAGAGGTGCGCAAGCGCTTCAGCATGCAATGAAACTCGTCTGGACCGAGCCTGCAGTAGAAGCCTTGCAGGCGATCCGCGACTATATTGCCTTGGACCAGCCCTTCTACGCGGCCCGTTTTATCGACCGCATGACGAGATCCGCAGAACAACTGATCATCCATCCTGGAATCGGCAGGCAAGTGCCCGAAGCTGGGCTGGAAGATATTCGCGAGATCATCTTTCAGCGTTACCGGATTATCTACCGACTGCGCCCTCACCTGATCCAAATCCTGACAGTCGTACACGGCGCGCGAAACCTTGCCGGATCGGAACCCAAACCTTGGGAGGTTGGATGAATCTGTCGAGGGGGCAATATAATATTGAACGACTATGGACTGCCACGGCGTCTCTGCCGCCTCGCAGTGCTAATCGCTACCCGCTACCTGCTAACGCCTAATGACTAACCGCCACTCGCCAACCCCATCGTCGCACGAAGAGGATGCTTTTGCTCCCATCCTCGATTTCGTTCGCCAAGCGCGCGGCCAGGCCTTGGCGGCCGTCAACCGCGAACTGGTAGCGCTTTACTGGCGGATTGGCGAATATCTTAACCACAAGATTGCAGCGGATGGCTGGGGGCAAGGTACGATCAAGCGCTTGGCCGACTGGCTGGTGGCCCATGAACCCGGTATCAGGGGATACTCCCCGCAAAATATTTGGCGGATGCGCCAGTTCCATGAGACCTACCGCGAAGACGCAATTCTCTCACCAGCGGTGAGAGAATTGTCCTGGACCCACAACCTGGTTATTTTGTCCAAGTGCAGATCGCAGGAGGAACGGGACTTTTATCTTCGCCTGGCGATAGCCGAGATGGCGGAGTTCATTGCCACGCCTGTAAAGCGCTACAATTCCGGAATGACCGCCCAGCCAATCACATTAAGTGAAACCCAGTGCCAAAGCTATACGAATACTTCGGCCTGATCGTCATGTT
>JANMKH010000195.1:0-1611 GCA_031371965.1 Sulfuriferula sp. | reverse complement strand
CACACTTTGCGGGCCGTCAATCACCTCGGCCGCCACTTCCTCGCCGCGGTGGGCGGGCAGACAGTGCATGAACAGCGCATCGCTGGCCGCCACGCGCATCATATCGGCGTCCACCTGCCAGTCCTGGAAATCGCGCACACGTTCTTCGCTTTCTGCTTCAAAACCCATACTGGTCCACACGTCGGTGGTTACCAGATCAGCACCGCGGCAGGCTTCCATGGGGTCGACAAAGCTCTCATAGTGACTGGTGTCGTAGAGACCCGCGCGTTCCGGCTCGACTTCATAGCCTGGCGGGGTCGATACATGCACGTTGAAATCCAGCACCACGGCAGCTTGCAACCAGGTGTTGCACATATTATTGGAGTCCCCAATCCAGGCTACTGTCTTGCCCTTGATGCAACCGTGACGTTCGATAAAGGTGAAAATGTCCGCCATGATCTGGCACGGATGGTATTCGTTGGTGAGTCCATTCATCACCGGCACACGTGAGTGGGCAGCAAAGCGTTCGATTATGTCTTGCTCAAAGGTGCGGATCATCACGATATCCACCATGCGCGAAATCACCTGCGCCGCATCTTCCACCGGCTCACCGCGCCCCAGCTGCGTGTCACGGGTGTTGAGGTAAATCGCCGAACCGCCCAACTGGTGCATGCCTGCTTCAAATGACAGGCGGGTGCGGGTGGATTGCTTTTCGAAGATCATGGCCAGCGTACGATCCATCAGGGGATGGTATGTTTCATAGCCCTTGAAGCGTGCCTTGATGATTTTCGCACGCGCAAAAATATATTCAAATTCGTCGCGAGTTAAATCCTGGAACTGGAGGAAATGTTTGATGGCTTGCATCACGCTGTTCTGCCGAGAAAGCCGCGGATAAGCGGCGCGAGCCCAGCCACCAGTAGTGCCGCTTCGGCTGAATTCATCACCAGCGGCGGTACCAGGCGCACCACGTTATCGGCGGTCACGTTGATCAACAGGCGCTGCGCCAGCGCCAATTTGACCAGCTCGCCACACGGACGATCCAGCTCGATGCCGATCATCATGCCCAAGCCGCGTATTTGTTTGACGCCCGCCACGCCTTCAAGCTCTTGCCTGAGTCCCGACAAAATTTCACCACCAATGCGGGTTGCGTTGGCCAGCAAGCCGTCATCTTCCATGGTCTGCAAAGTAACAAGCCCGGCAGTGCAAGCCAGTGGATTGCCGCCAAAGGTGGATCCGTGATTACCCGGCTGGAATACCCCCGCCGCCGCACCCCGCGCGAGGCAGGCGCCAATCGGCACCCCTGAGCCCAGCCCTTTGGCCAGCGCCATCACGTCCGGTAGTATGCTGGCGTGCTGAAAACCGAACCAGGTTCCGGTGCGGCCGATGCCGGTCTGCACTTCATCCAGCATCAGTAGCCAGCCCTTGTCATCACAAATCTTGCGCAAGGCGAGCAGATATTCGGCATCCGGAATCTTGATGCCGCCCTCGCCCTGTATCGGCTCGACCAGGATGGCAACCACATCGTGATTATGTTCGGCAACCTGGCGTACCGCTTCCACATCGTTATACGGCACCCGCGCAAATCCCATCAGCAAGGGCTCGAAACCTGCCTGCACCTTGCGACTGCCAGTC
>JANMKH010000187.1:0-1660 GCA_031371965.1 Sulfuriferula sp. | reverse complement strand
TTTATGGCGAGACGCGCGGCAAGCTGAAACAGGTATTCGTTGCGGCGATAGCGACCATGCTGGCTGCTCAATTGGGGATGTCGGCCAGCATGCATCATTTCTGGGGCATCGTTGCCGCGCTCATATTGTATTTTGTTGCGTTCAACATACTCGAAGCCTCACTACCGTCATTGATCTCCAAACTCGCGCCGACCACTGCCAAGGGTACGGCAATGGGGGTGTATAATACGTCACAGTCTTTAGGATTGTTTTTCGGGGGTGCTATGGGCGGCTGGCTGTCGCAGCACTACGGTTTTTCCGCGGTGTTCATGTTCAGTTCCGGACTGATGCTGGCATGGCTGGTGGCGGCAGCAGGGATGCGCACCCCGCCCGCAGTGAAAACCCGCATGTTCCATGTCGGGCCCATGGATACTCACCAGGCCGGGCAGCTTAGCCGCCACCTGGGTGCGTTGTCAGGCGTGATGGAAGCTGCGGTGATTGCCGAAGAGGGCGTGGCCATACTGAAAGTCGCGCTGCACGGCTGGGATGAGCAGGGCGCGCTTAATTTGATAGGGGAGACAACATAATGGCATCGGTCAATAAGGTAATTCTGGTAGGCAACCTGGGCAAGGATCCGGAGGTGCGCTATGCACCGAGCGGTGACGCCATCGCCAATGTGACCCTGGCGACTACTGAGAACTGGAAAGACAAAAACGGTGAGAAACAGGAAAAAACCGAATGGCATCGCGTATCGTTTTTCGGAAAAACCGCCGAAGTGGTGGGTCAGTACCTGAGAAAAGGCAGCCAGGTGTATGTAGAAGGTCGCATCCAGACCCGCAAGTGGACCGACAAGGAAGGCCAGGAACGCTACACCACCGAGATTGTGGCCGACAAAATGCAGATGTTGGGTGGCCGCAGCGGCTCTGCCAGCATGGATAACGATAGCGCCGAGAGCCGTCGTCCTGCTGCCGCACGTCCAGCCCCTACATCGAATAGCCCGGCCAAATCCAGCGGCTCCAGCTTTGACGATATGGAAGACGATATTCCATTCTGATGGCAGCCGCTGCCCAGGTTAAATTTGTCGAGCCGGGCGCAACAGAGAGTCTTTATACCCGTTTTCTCGATACCCTGACGCGGTTTGGCCGAGAGCGTCAGGCGCTGGAGGACATTCGTCAGCCACGCTACAGCTACGGAGAACTGCTCAAGATCACGCTGGCACTGGGACGGCTGGTGAGTAAAATCACCGCGCCAGACGAGCATGTCGGCGTGTTGATGCCCAACCTCACCAGCACGGTTGGGCTGGTGCTGGGCATGAATGCCTTCCGGCGTGTACCGGCCATGCTCAACTACACCGCAGGTGTGCAAAATCTGCTCGATGCGTGTGTTGCTACGCAGGTAAAAACCGTTATCACTTCGCGACAATTTCTCAAAACCGCCGAACTTGAACAACAGACTGCCGTTCTGGGCGAACAGGTACGCCTGGTGTATCTGGAAGACATGCGTGCTGGATTTGGCTGGCTGGATAAAGCCTGGCTGATGGGCTACGCCATGCTGTTCCCGGCGCGCGCCGCCTGCCCAGGCAATGCGGATGCGCAGGCAGTGGTGTTGTTTACCTCGGGCTCGGAGGGCAAGCCCAAGGGCGTGGCGCTGTCCAACCGGGCGCTGCTCGCCAATGTGGATC
>JANMKH010000177.1:0-3192 GCA_031371965.1 Sulfuriferula sp. | reverse complement strand
ACCGGGCCGCGTGCGCGCGACTTCAACATGCGCTGGGTCGCTTCCATGGTGGCCGAAGTGCACCGCATCCTGGTGCGCGGCGGCATCTTCATGTATCCCAAGGACACCAAAGACCCCGCCAAGGCCGGCAAACTGCGCCTGCTGTATGAGGCCAATCCGATGAGCTTCATCGTCGAGCAGGCCGGCGGCGCTTCCAGCACCGGCCGCGAACGCATCCTCGAACTCCAGCCGGAAGGTCTACACCAGCGCGTGCCGGTCATCCTCGGCTCGAAAAACGAAGTGGAAAAAGTGGTGGCTTACCACAACCAAGAAGCTTAAGTCTTAGCTTGGGCAACACGTAAAGGGGCACGGCGCTGGCTGTGCCCCTTTGTATTTGAGCAATCCATTATTCTGGCCCCTTACATCGCGTTATATTGCCATGCAGCATTAGCCCTCTATACTTAAAAACCAAAGGTGACAGGAGCAGGGACTATGGAAGCCACAGAATCAATGCAGATATGCGCTATGTGCCGCGGGCGCTTTCCAGAACCAGGAATAGAAAACGAGGGGAAATTATATTGTTGTGATAAATGCGCGGATTATCATCAACATAAATTACATATGGCCGCAGCGATGGCGCCAAAATTACTCAGTATTTTAGGAATCGGCGCAGTAGCCGGATACTTCCTCGGGCGCAGTCGCCGCAAGCTGTTTTAACTGTCTGGCTTTTCATTCAACGATATGTCCGTGTCTATTCCAAGGGCGCGGTGCGCAATCCGCGCGTAATGGGGCGAGAAGAATTTATCAGGCTAAATTGTGATTGATGCGCCAGGCCGTTACAATTGAACCCACATGCAAACCGTTAACCTTACCGACCACTTCCTGATCGCCATGCCCAACATGGTCGATCCCAATTTTTCCAAAACCCTGACCTATATCTGCGAGCATAACGAGGAAGGTGCGCTCGGTGTGATTGTGAACCGGCCTACCGATCTGGATATGGCGGCATTGTTCGACCAGATCGGCATCGAGCTGGAACGGAGCGAACTGGCCGGGCAGGCCGTCTACTACGGTGGCCCGGTACAGACCGAACGCGGCTTTGTGCTGCACCAGCCGGCTGGGGAATGGCAGTCGACCATGGCGGTGAACGAGCGCCTCGGGCTGACCACCTCCAAAGACATTCTCGAAGCGGTCGGACGCGGCCACGGCCCGGACAAGCTGATGGTGTCGCTTGGTTATTCAGGCTGGTCGCCAGGGCAGCTGGAAGACGAACTCGGGCAAAACGCGTGGCTGTCAGTCAAGGCCGATCCGCAGGTGATTTTCGACTTGCCGGTGGAACAGCGCCTGAATGCTGCGATGAAAATTCTCGGTATCGACTTTGCCATGCTGTCGGATGACGCGGGCCACGCCTGATGGGTTCGGGCAGCGTGTTGGGCTTCGACTTCGGCCTGAAACGCATCGGTGTGGCCGTCGGTACGCTGGAACTCAAACTTGCTCACCCGCTGGAGACCATCGCCATTGAAACCACCGACGCGCGCTTTGCCCGCATCGGCAAGCTCATCGAAGCATGGCAACCGGCACTGGCCGTGGTCGGTATTCCGCACCGCGGCGACGACAGCGCCCACGAATTTGCCCCCACCTGCCTGCGCTTCGCCCAGCGCCTCAAGGGACGCTTCGGCTTGAACGTGGCGCTGGTAGACGAAAGTTACAGTTCCGCTGCGGCCAGCTCCACACTGAACGAATCCGGCATTCGCGGGCGCCAGCAAAAACCCATGCTCGACCAGGTCGCCGCCCAGCACATCCTGCAACATTATTTCGACGAACCCGATCATGCCCATCATTACCTTGCCTGACGCAGAAACGCTGGTCGCCCAACTGGCGGCGGCAATCAAACCCACGCTAACGCCCAACACCGTGCTGGTGGGCATGTATACCGGCGGCGTGTGGGCAGCACAGCAAATGCACGCGCTGCTTGACCCGGACATGCCGCATGGCGACCTCGACATCTCCTTTTACCGCGACGACTTCGACCGCATCGGCCTGCATGCGCAGGTCAAACCGACGCGCCTGCCGTTCGAGGTGGAAGGCCGCGATATCCTGCTGGTGGACGACGTGCTCTACACCGGCCGATCGGTGCGCGCTGCCATGAACGCGCTGTTCGACTATGGCCGCCCGGCGCGCATCCGCCTTGCCGTGCTGGTGGACCGGGTGGGTGACCGCGAACTGCCCATCATGGCGGATTTTGTCGGCGCCACGGCAAGCGTCCCACTGCACCAGCATATCCACCTTGTCCGCGACGACGCGGGCCATCTCAACCTCAAACTGGTTGATCTCAAATGACCCTGAACCCGCAACTCAACCAAGACGGCGCGCTCAAACATCTGCTGACCATAGACGGCCTGCCGCGCGCCATTCTCACCCACATCCTGGACACCGCCGAGGGCTTCATCGCAGTCAGTGAACAGGAGGTCAAAAAAGTCCAGCTACTGCGCGGCAATGCGATTTTCATCCTGTTTTTCGAGCCCTCCACGCGTACCCGCACCACCTTCGAGATCGCCGCCAAGCGCCTGTCCGCCGACGTCATCAATCTCAACATCAACGCCTCCAGCCAGAGCAAGGGCGAAACCCTGCTCGACACCGTGGACAACCTCGCCGCCATGCAGGCCGACATGTTCGTGGTACGCCACGGCCAGAGCGGCGCCGCGCCCATGAGTGCGCGCCACGTGGCGCCGCACATCCACGTCGTCAATGCCGGCGATGGCCGCCACGCCCACCCCACCCAGGGCTTGCTGGACGTGTTCACCATCCGCAAATACAAGGGTGAATTCCACAACCTGCGCGTGGCCATCGTCGGCGACGTGCTGCACTCGCGCGTGGCGCGCTCGCAAATCCACGCGCTGACCACGCTGGGCGTGCCGGAAGTTCGCGTCATCGCGCCCAAGACCCTGCTGCCCACCGGGGTCGAGCAGATGGGCGTACACGTCTACCACGAAATGGCAAAGGGGCTGAAAGACGTCGACGTGGTCATCATGCTGCGCCTGCAAAACGAGCGCATGCGCGGGTCACTGCTGCCCAGCGCGCAGGAATACTACAAATATTACGGCCTGACCCCGGACAAGCTGACGCTGGCCCGGCCCGACGCCATCGTCATGCACCCCGGCCCGAAGAACCGCGGCGTCGAGATCGACTCGGCCGTGGCCGACGGCAAGCAAG
>JANMKH010000123.1:0-2326 GCA_031371965.1 Sulfuriferula sp. | reverse complement strand
CGGCCTGGCGTATAACACCAGCACCAGCGCCCAGGCCAGCGGCAGCAGCCATAGCAGCTGCGGTAGCCATAGCAGAGTCAAAATTTTCAGAGCGTGTACCCCATCGCCCGCGCCACGCCAGCCACTTTCGGCAGCACGCGCTCGACCCGCTCACGGTTGCGCCCATCCTTCCATTTGTCCAGGCGGATTTCGGAGAAGGCGTTGTACGGCGTATCCAGCACGTTTTCGCAATGCGCCTGCATCGCCGCATCGAAAGGCAGGCCGGCCTCGTCAAACAGGCGCTTGAAACCACCTACCGGATCGCGCACCAGGTCTTCGTATAGCACCTCGCTCCATTGTCCGGCGGGGATGGCCGCTTTCGCGTCAAGAATGGCTTGGTTAATAGCGTTGTACTGGAATGCGCATACCTCTTCTACCGACGCGGTGACATAATCGCGCCAGCCATCGGCGAGGAAAAAGCACCATTGCGTGTAGCGACCGTTTTCCACTGCGACTTTTTCCGGCAGCTGCTGCGACCAAGTGGCGAATTCGTCCGGCTTGCCCCAGCCCTCGATCAGCGAATTGAGGTTGTCGCCGGGGCTGCGCTTGATGAACACGAAGTGGGCATCGGGGAACAACGCATGCAGATAGGGTACGCACAGGCCGTTCTGGTTGTTCTTGTCGATAAAACGGGATTGCCCGGTCCAACTGTAGAAATAGCGCGATACGTGATCGCGGTCAGCGACGCTGGCGTCCGCCGCATCCAGACCATGGGTGTTCCAGTGCTTGTTGGAGAGCGGATGCATGTCCACCCAAAAATCATGGGTCTCGCGATTGAGCGAACCCAACGCTTGCGACTCGGAAAAGGTCTTGTACACCAGCGTGGTGCCGGCACGGCTGCAGCCAACGATAATGACCGGCCGCTGTGCCGGCGTGCGCGTCACGCTCCACCAGCCTGCGCGTGCGCCACGCAAGGCGCGGTTGCCATGGTGTTTCAGGGTTTTTTTAACCTTCAGCCAGAATTCACTCACGTTTATGCTTCATCCCATAGAAAAATTCGTTAGCCACAGAGGGCACAGAGTTCACAGAGAAAATTCCAAATCGCTCAGAAACCTTTTGCCCGATGGATCAAAACACTGTGTAGAACCCGCCTCACCTCTGTGCTCTCTGTGTGCTCTGTGGCTGGCATCGGGGGTTTTTGAGTTCATCAAAAATGCCTGCGCTTAGGTTACCATCCCAGCTACAAAACCAAACACACAAGGAGTGAGTATGGCCGGAATCTGCGGCTGGCTGGATAACAAACTGGATCGGATACGCGGTCAAAGCGTGCTCGACACAATGTGCACCGCACTCGGCAACCCTACTGCGCGACTGGAGAGCACCCTGCGCGATGGCGCGGCGCTGGCGGCAAGCTCGCCGTTCGGTGACATCAGCCTGTATGAAGCCGGCGGAGTAATCGCCGTGCTGCGCGGCCGTATCCACAGCGACGACCCCGCCATTGCCAGCGCCATCGCCCGACACAATCCGGCGGCGGGGGTAGTGGCCGCCTGGCGCCAGGCTGGTCGCGACGGACTGACGCTGATCCATGGCAGCTTTGCACTGGCCGTGTGCGAACCCGCCAGCAACACCCTGCTGCTGGCAGTGGATCGCGCCGGCGCGCAACCCCTGTGCTACGCGGAAGTCGGCGGCGGACTGGCGTTTGCAGGGCGCGCCGACGCGCTCACTGCCCATCCCGAGGTGAGCAGCGCGCTCGATCAGCAGGCTATTTTTGATTATCTGTATTTTCATCTTGTCCCTGCCCCCACTTCGATTTTTCAGGGGGTAAAGAAGCTGCTCCCCGCCCAGTTTGTGGAGTGGCGCAACGGCCAGCTCAACACCGGATTTTACTGGCGCCTGCATTACGACGACCACAACCGCGCATCGCAAGCCGAGCTTGCCGCACGCTTTCGTCCCATACTGCGCGACTCGGTGGCGCGTGCCGCGCAGGGCAATCACCTGGGCGCATTTCTTTCCGGCGGACTGGATAGCAGCACCGTCACCGGCACGCTCGCCCAGCTCAGCAAAACCCCAGTCAATACCTATTCCATCGGCTTCGAAGCGGACGGCTTCGATGAAATGGAATACGCACGACTGGCCGCCAAAACTTTTGCTGCGCACGCACACGAGTATTATCTTAAGCCCGCCGATATTGTGACCGCCATCCCCATCATCAGCGCCGCTTACGACGAACCGTTCGCCAACGAATCCGCCGTGCCTACTTATTTCTGCGCCAAGCTGGCGCACGATGACGGCATTCGCATCATGCTGGGCGGCGACGGCGGCGACGAGATTTTCGGCGGCAACGCAC
>JANMKH010000098.1:0-10989 GCA_031371965.1 Sulfuriferula sp. | reverse complement strand
GAAAAAGGTGCCGCGCAAGCCACGGCCCACGCAATCACTAGTGGCAAAATCAGCTTCACAGGACTCCCCGAACTTTCGCCGTGCGCGCATCTGGGTGATACGGAGCAGGGCTATTGAAAGTCGGCAATGATCCCGGCTTAGCCTTGCAGGCATCTGACGGAGAACGTAAAAAAACAAAAAAAGAGGACGAGGATGTGCTATTCGCAGCGAATTTTGAGGTTGTTGAGCTTTATTTGTCAGCTGCAAAAATCGATAGGACAGCCGATGAATGCCGGCATCGGGTCATTACTGGTTTATGAAAATCAGCACGCTGCAACTGAAGTGGTATCCAGTTCATCGGCAGGTAGCGGCCGGCTGAAGTAGTAACCCTGATATTCGTCACACCCCTGACCGCGCAGGAAGGCAAGCTGGGCTTCAGTTTCGACGCCTTCTGCCACCACCCGAATATTCAGCTGGTGCGCCATCACGATGATAGCCGCGACCATGCTCTCATCGTCCGGATCTGTGGTGATATCGCGTACAAAAGACTGGTCAATCTTGAGCTTGTCGATGGGGAAACGCTTGAGATAGCTCAAGCTGGAATAGCCTGTGCCAAAGTCGTCGAGTGATAATTCAATACCCAACGCCTTCAGCTCGCACAGAATGCCAATGGCTTCTTCCGGGTTTTCCATGATGACGCTTTCGGTGACTTCCAGTCCCAGCCAGTGCGGATCCACGCCGGTTTCCTTCAGCACTTGAGTGAAAGTTTGTACCAGGTGTTTCTGACGGAATTGGCGTGGCGACAGATTGACCACCATGCGCTGTAGCGGTATCCCCTGTTCGCGCCATTGTTTAAGCTGATAACAAGCCCGCCGGAGCACCCAGTCACCGAGCGGTATAATCACGCCGGAGTCTTCGGCGATGGGAATAAACCGGGCCGGGGAAATCAGCCCCAGTTCGGGATGGTCCCAGCGTACCAGTGCTTCGGTAGCAACGATACGGCCATCCGCAATATTCACCAGGGGCTGATAATGAAGCAGCAACTGGTTGCGATCAATGGCCTGGCGCAGACTGCTTTCCAGCAGCAAGCGTTCAGCGGCTGCCGCATTCATCGTCTGCGCGAAGAACTGGTAATTGCTACGCCCCGCTTCCTTTGCATGGTACATGGCCGTATCGCTGTTCTTGAGCAGGGTTTCGACATCCTCACCGTCTTGCGGGTAAATCGCGATGCCGAGGCTGGCGCCGGTGCGCAAGTCTTGTCCGTTGATAACAAATGGCGCCGACAGGGCGCTGAGTATCTTTTGCGCCACCAATGCAGAATCCTCGGCGGCGCTCAGACTTGCCAACAGTACAATGAACTCATCGCCACCCTGCCGACCAACCGTATCTTCCGCCCGTAAAGACTCGGTGAGCCGCTGGGCGACCATTTGCAGCAGTTGATCCCCCACGTTGTGTCCGAGGGTATCGTTAATGCTCTTGAATTTATCCAGGTCGATGAACATGACGGCAAATTGGGCATCGGCGCGCCGGGCCCAAGCGATGGTTTGCTGAATCCTATCCTGGACCAGGCGCCGGTTGGGTAAATCGGTGAGCGCATCGAAATGCGCCAGATGGATGATTTTTTCTTCTGTCGCCTTGCGCTCGGTGATGTCGCGCATGATGCCAATGAACATGCGTTGCCCATCCAGGCTAAACTCTGAAATCCGCAGTTCCATCGGAAAAGTTTCGCCATTAAAGCGTTGCGCCTCTACTTCGCGTGCGACACCGATCACGTGTGATTCGCCTGTATGAAGATAGCGCTCCAGGTATTGGTCGTGCTCGCTGCGGTAAGGCTCGGGCATCAGTATTGAGATGTTCTCACCGAGAATGTCCGCACTGCGATAATCGAACATCCGTTCCGCACCCGGGTTGAACAGCTCAACCTTGCCGTTAGACGAGATGCTGACGATGCCTTCATCGACATTGTCGAGCAGCATCCGCACCCGGTTTTCACTGTCACGCAAACGTACATTCGCCGCGCGTGCTTCCCGTTCCGAGCGCACCAATTCCGTCACCAGCGGAGTTAGCAGCCAGCGCAGTAACAATAGCGCTATAGCGAGCATGGCGACGATTAGCGGTAACAGATAACGTAGCTGGCTCCAGACCGGCGCATATAATTCGTGGCTATCCATTTTCAGAACCATCCCGAGTCCGAAGTCGTCAATGGGGCTGTATGCCGCCACCACTTCCTGATGGCGATAGTCTTGCGCGATAATAAATCCGGTTTCTCCCTCCAAGGCATGGGTCATGGGTAATGGCACTCCCTCCGGCGACCTTTTAGCCAAAGTCAGGATATTCGGACTCAGCGTGGTGGGAAAGCACCGCATCTGATTGGTCCCAGAGGACGCGCATATCACCAGTTCCGACGTTTTCCCCGAACGTTGGATGGCTATGAGCATATTGCTCAGGGCAGGCAACGGGGTTTCAGTGACCACTCGGGCGACGATGTTCCCCGCCTTCATCATGTCTCCTTTAGTCCGCAAAAAAAACTTGTCTTTGAAAAGCAACTGCGTATGTCCGGCAAGATTAATCGGAACAATCAACGTGGGCTGCTGCACAAATGCGCCTGCGTGCGCCACTTCTTTCCCATCCTTATCCAACAGCGCGATTGCCGAGAGCCCGGTTTGCAGGAAGGATTTGACGACTTTGTTGAGCACTTCACCCGCCTTGCTATCTTCGGGATGTGTGATCGCAAGATGTGCTTGATTAATCAGCAAAGGACGCGTGCTAACTGTTATGCCACGCTCAAATCCGCGCAGCATTTCAGATTTTGCTAAAGCGACTTGGTTTTGCAGCGATGCCTGAAGGCTATTTCTGAGCAGATTCTCGGCATGGCGCTGCATGATATAAAACACCATCATGCCGACCAAAATGGTGACTACAACCAGGATCGTCCCGGCAACAAAAACTATCCGTTGTTGATCAATTCTTTGTGGTTGCATGTATCTCTAAGTCGGTCAGGTAAAGAGAAGCGGTATGTCGCAACGGGTATATGCGCAGCTCCGTTTGCGTTGTGCACCCGTAGGTGGCTGACAGGGTAAACCCCTATCAACGTATCATGGAAATGATCTTTAAAACAACGCTCATCGTTACAGAAGACACTGGTCTGGCGGATGTGATTCCTGTGTATAACGGGCCTGTACCGTCATCAAGGAATCATGCCGATACATCAAGTAGCGGTTTTGGTGCGCTTGGCGGCTGTTTTCGGTTTGGCCTTGGCCTTAGGCTTGGCTTTGGCGGCTGGTTTCTTGCGAGTAGCCGGACCTTTGGCGGCGCGGGCGGCCAGCAGGGGGATCGCCTCTTCCAGTGTGCAGGCTTCCGGATCGGCATCCTTGGGCAGGGTGGCGTTGACTTTGCCGTGCTTGACGTACCAGCCGTATTGACCGCTATGCAGGGTCACCGGCTTGCCGTCTTCGGGATGATCGCCCAGCGGTTTGCCGGCAGGCGCGCCGCCGCGCGGCTCTTTCGCCATGGCCAGCACTTCCAGCGCGCGCGCCAGTTCGATGCTGTAAACATCATCGGCTTTGGGAATGGATTTGAACTTGCCGTCGTGCTGCAAATAAGGGCCGAAACGGCCAATGTTGGCGACGATGGGCAGCTGGGTGTCGGGGTGCATGCCCACTTCGCGCGGGAGCGACAACAGCTTCAGTGCAGTAGGCAGATCGGCCAGCTCGGTGGGCAGAGTCTTTGGCCACGACGCGCGCCGGGGTTTGATTTTTTTGTCTTCCGGTGTGGCACCGGCCTGTACGTACCAACCGTAACGGCCATTCAGCAGCAGGATGTCCTCCCCGCTATCCGGATCTTGCCCGAGCACGGTGGGGCCGTCTTCATTGCCGCCGTGCAGCGGGCGTGTGTAATCGCACTCGGGATACGCCGAGCAGCCGATGAATAGCCCGCGTTTACTGGCTTGCAGGAATAGTCTGGCGCCACACTTGGGGCAAGGCTCGTCCGGGATCGGGCAGCCGCGCTCCACGTCGGCCTTGGCGGCGAGCGTGCCGGAAAACTCCTGCCAGAAATCATCCAGCAGCGGAATGTATTTGAGTGTGCCATTGGACACGTCGTCGAGCCGGTCTTCCAGTTTGGCGGTGAAGTCGTAGTCCACGTAGTGGGTGAAATGGGTGGTGAGGAAACAGTTCACCAGCTGCCCGATCGGCGTGGGCATGAAGCGTTTCTTGTCGAGGATCGCGTATTCGCGATCCTGCAGCGTGGAGATGATGCTGGCGTAAGTGGACGGCCGGCCGATGCCGTATTCTTCTAGGGTTTTCACCAGGCTGGCTTCGGTGTAGCGCGGTGGCGGTTGGGTAAAATGCTGCTCGCCGGAGAGCTTGTCCACTGGCACGGTTTCGCCTTCGGTCAACACCGGCAGCTTGGCTTCTTCCTCGCTCTCCTCGTCGTCCTGGTTTTCCTGATAAACGGCGATGAAGCCCGGGAACACCAGGGTCTGGCCGGTGGCGCGGAACAGATTGGCCGGGCCGCCCACGGCGATATCGAGGCTCACCGTGTCGAACTGCGCCGGACTCATCTGGCACGCCAAGGTGCGTTTCCAGATCATTTCGTAGAGACGCGCCTGGTCGATAGTGAGGAACTTGCGCACCGATTCCGGCGTGCGTGAAATCGCGGTAGGGCGAATCGCCTCGTGCGCTTCCTGCGCATTCTTGGATTTGTTGCGGAAATATACCGGTGCCGCGGGCAGGTAGCCGGCGTCGAAATTTTTAGAGATATAGTCGCGCACGTCTTCGATGGCTTCGCGCGCCAGATTCACCGAATCGGTACGCATATAGGAGATCAGGCCGACCGCGCCGCCGCCGATATCGATACCCTCGTACAATTGCTGGGCGGTGCGCATGGCGCGATCCGTGGTCATGCCGAGCTTGCGTACCGCCTCCTGTTGCAGTGTGGAGGTCGTAAACGGCGCGGCCGCGCTGCGTGATTTGCGTTTCTTTTCCACCCGCGTAACGCTGCCGGTTTCGGCATTGGCGAGGGTGTCGAGTACCAATTGTTGCGCGTCACCCGTAGCGATACTGAACTGGTCGAGTTTTTCGCCCCGATACTGCACCAGCCGCGCGGAAAAAGCTTGCTTGCCTTTGTGGCTATCCAAGTGGATGGTCCAGTATTCGCGCGCCTGGAATTTTTCGATTTCCATCTCGCGTTCGACAATCAGACGCAGCGCGGGGCTTTGTACGCGTCCGGCGGACAGCCCCGGGCTGATCTTGCGCCACAGCAGCGGCGACAGATTGAAGCCCACCAGATAATCCAGCACACGCCGCGCCTGTTGCGCATCCACCAGCGGCATGGCGATTTCACGCGGATTGTCGACAGCGTGCTGAATGGCGCTCTGGGTGATTTCGTGAAACTCGATGCGCGCGATGGGTTTCTTCGGCGTGATCTTTTTCTCGCGCAGGATTTCCGCGAGATGCCAGGCAATAGCTTCTCCCTCGCGATCCGGGTCGGTTGCCAGCAGGATGCGATCCGCCTTTTTTGCCGCCCGCACGATGGCGTCTACGTGTTTTTCGTTGCGCTCGATGAGTTGGTACTTCATCGCGAACTGGTTATCCGTATCTACCGCACCGGTTTTCGGTACCAGGTCACGCACGTGACCGTAGCTGGCGAGGATTTCGTAATCCTCGCCGAGGTATTTTTTCAGGGTTTTTGCCTTGGAAGGCGACTCGACAATAACGAGAAATGACATGTGTATCAGTGCGCCGCGGGGGCGTTAATGGATGGAGAGGTTATTGCCATCGTTAAACAGCATATCCTCGAGTAATAAGTAGTCCTGGTTTGGGTTCTGGCTCCACAGTACCATCAGCGCGATCCACTTGATTTTGTCCGGGGTGATTTCGTCTTCATCCAGCGCCAGAACGCGATCGATCACCCATTCACGCTGCAATGGGTTGAGTATGCCGGCCTGTTCCAGGAATATCAGCAAACCCTGGCTCTCTGCATCCAGTCGATCCTGCTCCAGCTCGGCGTAAAATCGGGTGGCCTGGCTGTGAACCAGACTCGCCGGGTATTCTGCACTGTTGAGTGTGCTCAGATCAGAGAACCAGTCCAGCGCATGGTCGATTTCATCCCCGTTGAAACCGGCGGCAGTCAACTTGAGCGCCAGCGCATCGCGATCCGGGGCCAGTTCAACATGCGGGTAATTTTCAAATAGGTAAATTAGGATTTCTAACATTATCTTTTTTAAACAATACGTTGGTAGAAACCGCCAGGAAGTGTGGCGACATAGCCCTGAAGCTCCCTTTCCAACAGCATGGCGGAAAGCCTATCAGGCGTCAACCCGCAGCGCTCGGCCAGCACATCCAGGCTGACGGGTTCAAAACCCAGTGCAGACAGCAATGGATCATCACCTGTAGCGCCAGTGGCAAGGGAAGGAATGGTAACCTGCCAGTGCAATTCATCGAGCACGTCCTGCGCCGATTCGACCAGTTTGGCGCCTTGTTTAATGAGCGCATGACAACCGCGCGCCACGGGTGAATGGATCGAACCGGGGATAGCAAAAACTTCTCTGCCTTGTTCTGCCGCCAGCCTTGCTGTAATGAGCGAGCCGCTTTGCAAAGCGGCCTCCACTACCAGGCAGCCCAGGCTTAAGCCACTGATAATTCGATTGCGGCGTGGAAAATTGGCAGCAATGGAGGGTGTGCCGATGGGAAATTCCGAGAGCAGCGCTCCGCCCTCGGCCAGTTGATGGGCAAGCGCCTTGTTGCGTGCCGGATAAACGATATCCAGTCCGGTACCGACTACCGCCAGGCTGCCCGCTGCACCAGCCAGCCCTCCTCGATGCGCAGCAGCATCTATGCCCAACGCCAGACCGCTGACGATGGAAAGCCCGGCTTGCGATAGCGCGCTCGCGAAAGCTTCGGCGTTGGATGCGCCTTGGGGCGTGGCATTGCGGCTGCCGACTATGGCGAGCATTGGTGCGCCGAGCAAGTCGCGGCGGCCTTTCAGGTACAACAATGGCGGAGGATCGGGGATTTCCAGAAGGCGCTGCGGATAGTCGCTGTCTGCCAGGGTAACCAGATGATTGCCGGGCGCATCGAGCCAGCGCAGGGCCGGCTCGATGGCTGCGTCATCCACGCCGGCGGATACGCGTTGGATAACCGGCTGGGTAAGATAGGGTTTCAGGGCGCTGCCTGAAGCAGCGTAGATTTGCTCCGGACCGCCAAATGCGGCCAGCAAAGCCCGGTAGGATTGCCCGCCCAGCCCGCGCGTGTGCGCCAGACCTAACCAGGCGCAGCGTTCAGCCTGGTTCAAGGATTGCGCACAGTGTCCAGCAGGTTAACCGGGCGATGGATCTCCATCACCAAGGCGTAAGACACCTTGTCGAACACGCGGTACACCATCAACAGTCCGCTACGCGAGTCAGGAAGCTGGATTTTGTCCACAATGTTGCCTTTTTTGTACACTGCCAATACGGTGCCGACATCCAGGTTGTCACGACTGCCCTTGTTGAGCACCACAGTGGCATATTGCCCGGCTTCGGATACCCCGCCATAGATCGAAATTACCCGGCCCTGGATATTGGACGCAGGAGGGTGGGGAATATAGCGGAACGAGTAGATATCCTCTGCGGGTTTAAGCCTGTCGCCGGCCTGAATTTCTTCAGTAGAACGAGTAATCAGAATCCGCTGCGGATCACCTGGCATAACGGTATGCGCGTCGCCCAGGTATTCAACTTGATAACCCAGAGTCTCGTGGGTGTCAGGGTCTTTGAGTACCTTGCCGGGGCGTAAAATTTTCCAGTTGCGGGTATCGCCTTTGCCGCTGGTAGCGTAGGCCTGATCACCGGTTCCAAGAACCATGCGGTCATCCTGTGCACCAATGATGCGCGGAACGTCGTTGAGTGCACCTTCGTCCATCACGAAAGGCTGGCTGATGAAAGCGTTTACAGCAGACGCCGGGATCGACGGCACGCCTTGTTCGGCTTCTGACTCAACGTGAACTTGCGGGGACAATTTCACCGTGTCCGATTTTTCCGTCTTGAGCAAGGAGAGTCGCGGGTTGGCGCTGCTTCTGTCGAGCACAATCACGTCACCCGGATAAATCCAGTGCGGATTCTGGATTTCTTCCTTGTTCATGCCCCAGATTTGCGGCCACTTCCATGGATCCTTGAGGAATTTTCCGGAAATGTCCCACAAGGTATCACCCTTGACCACCACATAGCGGTCCGGGGCGTTAGCCTGCATCTTAAGTGTGTCGGCATGGCTGGAAAGAGCCATAAAACCAGTTAAAAACAACGATAAAGCGAGCTTGCGCATGGTATCCCCTTGGCGCGGATTTTAGTTTAGACCTTGTCTATCACAAGTGCCGTGTAGTAATGTGGCGTCTTCCTGTTGTAGCTTGTGTTTTAACGGCCGATTCGGCAATTAATTTAGGGACTTGATCTGGATTCTGCATGGAATGGTTTATGCAGGCAAGCAATTATGGCGCTATTAAACATTATTCACTACCCTGATCGGCGTTTGCATACCGTCGCCAAACCCGTCGCGCAAGTTGATGAGCGCATCCGTAAACTGGTCGCCGACATGGCGCAAACCATGTATGCAGCACCTGGTATCGGCCTGGCGGCTACCCAGGTCGACGTGCACGAGCAAGTGATTGTGATCGACATTTCGGAAACGCGCGACGATCTGCGCGTATTCATTAACCCTAAATTACTTAAGGCCGACGGCAGTGCAGTGCACGAAGAGGGCTGTCTATCGGTACCCGGCATTTACGATAAGGTCACCCGTGCCGAGCGTATTACAGTCGAAGCGCTGAATACTGAAGGCGCTTCCTTTACGCTTGACGCGGATGGTTTGCTGGGGGTATGTATTCAGCATGAAATGGATCACTTGCTGGGCAAGGTATTCGTGGAATATTTGTCCAGCCTGAAACAGACTCGCATCAAGAACAAGCTCAAAAAACACCTGCGCGAAACCATGTAGCGCAGACTTCGCCGGTCACTCCCATGCATATCATCTTTGCCGGAACTCCGGAATTCGCACGGATTGCGCTGACCGCTCTGCACGCGGCCGGCCACACTGTCGCGGCGGTGCTGACACAGCCGGACCGGCCTGCCGGGCGTGGCATGAAGCTCAAGGCCAGCCCGGTCAAACAGGAAGCGTTACGGTTAGGGTTGCCGATACTACAACCTGTTTCCCTGAAGACGCCCGAGATTCAGGATGCGTTGAGCGCACTGAATGCCGATTTAATGGTGGTCGCCGCTTATGGTTTGATCCTGCCGCAGACGGTTCTGGACATCCCGCGCCACGGTTGCCTGAATATCCACGCCTCGCTACTGCCGCGCTGGCGTGGCGCCGCGCCGATCCAGCGCGCCAGTCTGGCAGGTGATGCGCAAACCGGCATTACCATCATGCAGATGGATGCGGGGCTGGACACCGGCGCGATGTTGCAGCGTAATGCCATCCCGATCGCGCCAGACGATACTGGCGCCAGTTTGCATGACAAGCTGGCCACGCTGGGCGGACAGACCATCATTGCGGTACTCGACCAGATGAGTAAGGGCGCACTCGCGCCAATACCGCAGCCGGATGAGGGCGCGTGTTACGCCACCAAAATCAGCAAAGCCGAGGCTACGCTGGATTTTAACCGGCCGGCCACCGAACTGGCGCGCGCGGTGCGGGCATACAATCCCGCACCGGGCGCAACGACCCAACTGCATGGCACGCCGCTCAAAATATGGTCAGCTCATGTTACCGATCACTGTGGTGTTCCCGGCAAAGTCATTGCGGCTGGAGCGCACGGTATTGTGGTCGCCTGTGGCGAGGGTGCGCTGTGTATTACCGAGGTGCAGCCTGCCGGCGGCAAGCGTCAATCCGTCAGCCAGTTTTTGGCGGGTCATCCGCTATCAAGCGATACACAATTCGGCGATTGAATTTTGCGCTGTGCGCACCATCTAACCAGCGTCAATTTCGACGGCTAAAAAGGAATCAGACAATGTTTGGCAACTGGTTAAAAACTTCCATACTGATGGCGGGTATCGTCGTTCTGTTTGGTACAGTGGGCATGTTGCTGGGCGGGCAAAAGGGCATGCTGATTGCGCTGCTGTTCGCAGGGGGAATGAACGTTTACGCCTACTGGTTTTCCGATCAGATGGTATTGAAAATGTACAACGCCCAACAGGTCGATGCCAGTGCCGCGCCAGAGTTCTACGGGATCGTGGCGGAACTGGCCCAGCGCGCAGGGCTGCCGATGCCCAAGGTGTACATTATTGACGAGGCGCAACCCAATGCATTCGCCACCGGACGCAACCCGGAACACGCGGCAGTGGCGGCGACGACCGGGATAATTCAGTTACTCAGCCAGCGCGAGCTGCGCGGCGTGATGGCGCATGAGCTTACTCACGTCAAACACCGCGACATCCTGATATCCACCATGTCAGCGACGGTAGCCGGCGCCATTGCTGCGCTCGCGCAATTCGGCATGCTGTTCGGTGGCGGCAGTAACAATGGTGAGCGCAACGTGCACCCGGCGGTGGCCATCCTCATCATGGTCGTGGCGCCCATTGCGGCGATGCTGATTCAGATGGCGATTTCACGCGCGCGTGAATTTGGTGCGGATCGAGGCGGTGCGGAAATTTCCGGCGATCCCGAAGCACTGGCTTCCGCGTTGCGCAAAATCGAGGCTTACGCGCATGGCACGCCCATGCAGACTGCGGAACTGCACCCGGAAACCGCGCAGATGATGATTATCAACCCACTCTCCGGGGGCGGTATCCAGAGCCTGTTTGCTACCCACCCCGCCACGGATGAGCGCGTGGCGCGCCTGCTGGCGATGCGCGGCCAAATGTAATAGTGGCCCGCCCGACCCACCAATACCATGTCAGGTTGAAAAAAGTGGGCGAAGAGTGCGCTATTGAAAAAATGGCCTGCTGAATTCAGCCTGATATTTTCGCGTTTCCCCTGCTGGTTTCGCACTGACGTTAAATTTCAGCGTATCGGGCGGCGTAATCCGGAACTCGCCGAGATA
>JANMKH010000065.1:0-3577 GCA_031371965.1 Sulfuriferula sp. | reverse complement strand
GGAATTTGTCCCGCAGACTTATCGCACCCTGGCGTTTGTGGATATGGAAATTCCGCTCGGCCACAACCAATTGATGATGCAGCCCAAGCTCGAAGCACGCATTGTGCAAGAGCTGTCTATCAAAAAAACCGACAAGATTCTCGAAGTCGGCACCGGTAGCGGCTACCTCACCGCGTTACTGGCACATCAGGGGCATCATGTTCACAGTGTGGATATCGTGCCGGATTTCAAGACACGTGCTGAAGCCAAACTCAAGGCGCATGGCTTTGCCAACGCTACGCTGGAAGTAGGCGACGCCGCGCGCGGCTGGTCGCGGCATGGTCCGTATGACGTGATTGTGCTCACCGGCTCCACACCGATATTGCCAGAAGTTTTCCTGCATGACCTGAAGCCCGGCGGACGAATGTTCGCCATTGTCGGGGATGCGCCCGCAATGCAGGCCCAACTGGTCACTTGCATGGCTGAAGGCGCTTACAATACCGTGACACTGTTTGAAACCAACATTCAGCCGCTCATCAACGCACAGCAACCCGAACGCTTCGTGTTTTAGCCTCCCATGCAGCAAATCGACGCGCATGAACTCCAGCAATGGATACAAGACGCAAGCCGCGCCAGTCCATTTTTGCTGGATGTGCGCGAGCCTTGGGAATATGAGTATTGTCATATCGCCAATACCCGATTGGTGCCGATGCAGAGCGTACCCGGCAAACTCGACACGCTCGACAAAAACGCGCACATTGTGGTGATCTGTCATCATGGCGTACGCAGCATGCAAGTGGCGCGTTACCTCGAACATGCCGGGTTTGAACAGGTCTACAATCTGCAAGGTGGCGTGGACAGCTGGGCTCGGGTGGTGGACACCGGCATGCCCACGTATTGAAATCCATCGATGCCTATTTGCGAGATGCCTTTATGAAACAATTGTCTCTTGCACTCATTGGTATCGGATTTAGCCACCTGGCGCTCGCCGCCAACCTCTCCGATATTTATCATCAGGCACAAAACAGCGATGCTACCTATGCTTCCGCCCGTGCGGCTTATCGCGCCGGCGTGGAAAAACTGCCGCAGGGCCGCGCCGGCTTGCTGCCACAAGCCAGCCTCAACGCCAACGTGCTCAATAACGACACCCGGTCATCGCTGTTCGGCAACATGAATTACACCTCCAGGAGCGCCGCTGTCACCGTCATCCAGCCGATCTACCGCAAGCAGAACTGGGAACAGTACGAACAGGCCAGGCAACAAGTCGGCGTAGCCGAGGCACAGCTCGCCAGCGGTGCGCAGGATCTGATCCTGCGCACCGCGCAGGCGTATTTTGATGTATTACAAAGCCAGGACAACATCAACTTCGTGCGCGCCCAGAAGGCCGCCATCGGCGAGCAACTGGCACAAGCCAAGCGTAATTTCGAGGTCGGCACCGCCACTATTACCGACAGCAACGAAGCGCAGGCGCGTTCCGATCTCGCCAATGCCCAGGAAATCGCCGCCCTCAACGACCTGCAAATCAAGCAGCGCGCACTGCAACGCATCATCGGCACAGCGCCACCCAAACTCGACGCGCTGGGGGATAAACTGCAGCTCGCGCCACCTAATCCCGCCAATATGGACGCGTGGATCGCCCGCGCCGAGCTGGGCAGCCTGGTACTCAAGGCACAGCGCGCCGGCTATGAGATCGCCCAGCGCGAGGTCGAACGTAACCGCGCTGGTCACTATCCGACCCTGGATGCAGTCGCCAGTTACTCGGACAACCGCAACCAGAATTTTGGCGGATTCCAGGTCAACACCAAAAATGCGGTAATCGGGGTGGAGTTCAACCTGCCGCTGTATCAGGGCGGCCTGGTCGGTTCGCGCGTGCGCGAAGCGGTGGCCAACCAGGACAAGGCGCGCGCAGACCTCGAAGACGCGCGGCGCCAGGTCGACCTCAATACCAGCCAGGCCTACCTCGGCGTAACCGGTGGCGAAGCTCAGGTCAAGGCACTGGAACAGGCGCTGTTATCCAGCCAGACTTCACTCGACTCCACCCAGCTCGGCTTCGAAGTCGGCGTGCGCACCACGGTGGATGTACTCAATGCTCAGCAACAGCTGTATTCCGCGAAACGCGATCTGGCCGCTGCGCGTTATAACTACATCCTATCCAGCCTGCGCCTGAAAGCCGCGGCCGGAACATTGAGCGAAATTGACCTTGGCGAAGTGGACAAATGGCTGGTGAGCAACAACTAATCCAGTTCAATCCAGAAATTGATCAATAATCTGCATCAGGCGCTGTACCGTGCCTCGATGGGCGCGGCTAAACGCCAGCGCCGCTTCCGACATCTGGCGGCGGCGTGAGGAGTCATCCAGCAAGCCTTTGAGTTCTCGCGCCAATCCGGCTACATCCCCCACTCGCTTTGCCGCACCACTGGCGATAGCCTGGCGCGCCACCTCGGCAAAGTTCCAGGTATGGGGGCCAATCAACACCGGGCAACCTACGGCCGCCGCTTCAATCAGGTTCTGTCCGCCGAATGGCAGCAAACTCCCCCCCACAAACGCCACATCGGCGGCGCGATAATAGGCAAACAATTCGCCCATGCTGTCACCCAGCAATACCGCTGTCTGCGCCGCCACGGGCCGACCTGCGCTGCGCCGCTGATAAATAATGCCGCGCCGTTCCAGCAGTGCGACCACCTCGTCAAAACGCTGTGGATGACGCGGCACAATCACCGTAAGCAGATCGGGCTGCGCAACCCGTTCCAGCGCATCCAGCACCAGCGCTTCCTCGCCTTCGCGCGTACTGGCCGCCACGAATACCGGCCGGGCGCTGCCCAGTTGCGCGCGCAGCCGCACCCCGGCCTGGATTTGCGCGTGCGGCGGCTCGCAATCAAATTTCAGGTTGCCCGCTACTTCAACACGTAGAGCACCCAACTGGCTCAGGCGGTCCGCATCGGCGCGCGTTTGCGCTACCACAGCAGCCAGCTTGCCCATGCTGTTGCGCACCAGCACGCCGAGCCAGCCATAGCGCCGTGCCGAGCGCGCTGACAGACGTGCGTTCACCAGCAGCACAGGCGTGCCGCTGGCGTGGCAGGCATCGATCAGGTTCGGCCAGATTTCAGTTTCCATCAGCAAGCCAATCGCCGGCTGGAAATGCCGCACGAAGCGCCGCACAGCGAAACGGTAGTCATAAGGCAGATACGCCCGCAGCACGCGCTCGCCAAACAGCGACTCGCTGGTCGCGCGCCCGGTGGGCGTGGTATGCGTCAGCAAAACCCGATGCCCGGGATAACGCGCCAGCAACGCCTGCACCAGCGGCACCGCGGCACGCGTCTCGCCCACCGACACCGCGTGCAGCCAGATCACCGGTTGCGCTGGGCGGGCCGAATAAAACCCGAAGCGCTCGCCCCAGTGCTGCAGGTAAGCCGGCTGGCGGCGCGCACGCCAGAGCAGGTGCAGCATCGTATAAGGAAGCGCAAGGACCAGCAGCAAGACATAGATGAGCCGGGACAAAAGCAGTTTCATGCCGGCATTCTAACAGCGCATGAAGCACAAACGAGCATGCTAGAATCTGCTCAATAATTCTGGAGGCAACATGAAAATCCTGCTCACC
>JANMKH010000578.1:0-2198 GCA_031371965.1 Sulfuriferula sp. | reverse complement strand
CGCGCGCCCGGCGCGCCAGTAATCCGACATCGGCCTGCCGGTCAACCGCACCACTTCCAGCGCACGCTGGATACGCTGCGTATCGGTCGGCTGCAAACGCGTTGCGGATTCAGGGTCCAGCCGTGCCAGCTCGGCATGCAGCGCGGGCCAGCCCCGATCCGCAGCCTCGGCCTCAATGGCTGCACGCAAGCCCGCATCCGCCTGCGGCAAATCCGTCAACCCCTCGCGCAGCGCCTTGAAATACAGCATGGTGCCGCCCACCAGCAACGGTACCCGCCCGCGCGCGGTGATGTCCGCCATCAAGGCCAGCGCATCGTCACAAAAGCGCGCCGCGGAATACACCCCGGTCGGGTCAATCAGATTGATCAAATGATGCGGCGCGGCAGCGAGCGTCGCCGTATCCGGCTTGGCCGTGCCAATGTCCATATCGCGGTACACCAGTGCCGAATCCACGCTGATGATCTCCACCGGCAACCGTTGCGCCAGTTCCACCGCCAGCCCGGTTTTACCGGAAGCCGTCGGCCCCATCAGGAAAATTGCCGGCGGCAACCCCGTCACAGCGCGTCCAGCGGGCTGGTCACACCGCGCCCGCCCTTGTTCAGCACATGTGTGTAAATCATCGTGGTGGAAACATCCGAATGCCCGAGCAATTCCTGTACCGTCCTGATGTCATAACCCGCCTGGAGTAAATGCGTGGCAAAGGAATGGCGCAAGACGTGCGGGGTCACTGGCTTGTGTATCCCGGCGATCTTCGCCGCCTCGCGTACCGCCCTTTGCACACTCGCCTCGTAAAGATGATGGCGGCGCTCAATACCGGAACGCGGGTCTATAGAGCGAACAGCCGAAGGAAACACAAATTGCCAGCCCCATGCACGAGCCGCCTTGGGATATTTCACTGCCAACGCATGGGGCAGATACACCTCGCCGAAACCGGCTTCCAGATCGCGCTCGTGCAAGGCTTTTACCTTTGCCATGTGGGTTTGCAAAGGCAGAATCAAATTTTCCGGGAGGACGGTCACCCTGTCCTTGTTGCCTTTACCTTCACGTACGATGATTTCGCGCCTTGCACATTCCACATCCTTCACTCGTAGCCGCAGCCCCTCCAGCAAACGCATACCTGTGCCATACAGCAACGCTGCGATCAGCCCCATCGTCCCGGACATGGCATTCAGCAAGGCTCGCATCTCAGTTGGCGTTAAAACGACAGGCAAGCGCTTGCCCATCTTGGCGGTAATCACCTCATTCAGCCAGGGCAGCTCGATATGCAACACATCCCTGTACAAAAATAACAATGCGGACTTGGCCTGATTCTGGGTGGAAGAAGATACATTGCGCTCCACCGCAAGATAGCTCAGAAAACTTTGCACTTCATCTGCCCCCATCTCTTTTGGGTGGCGCTTGTCATGGAACAAAATAAACCGGCGCACCCAGTCGAGATAGGTTTCCTCGGTGCGGATGCTATAGTGACGCAGACGAATCTCTGCCCGCATCCGGTCGAGCAGCTTGGGTGAATCTGGTGAAACGACTTTAACTTCCATCCGCGAAATTTTAGGTTGCTCTAAAAATAAAGTCCAGCAGAATGTTTTCTTAACTAAATGAAATCTATAGTTTTAAATTATTTATTGACAATTCAAACCTACATAGGCGACATTTCCGTTCTATGAAAGTGTTTTCTATTTTAAGTTAGCCGCCATGAATCCGAGCAAAGTTGATCGAGGCCGCGTTGTAGTGCTGACAGACCTCCCGAATGTCGGGAAAGCCAGCGCTGAAGACTTTCGGCTTCTTGGTATTCACAAGCCAAGCCAACTTGAGGGCAAGTGCCCATTCGAGATGTATGAGATGCTTTGCGAAAAAACAGCTTCGCGTCACGACCCATGCGTCATTGACGTTTTCATATCTGTGACACGCTTCATGGCTGGCGAAGAACCTCGCCCTTGGTGGGCATATACGGAAGAACGAAAGCAATCACTCATGCAAAAAGGCAGGAACAAATGAAATTCGGCTACACCATCGTCTATGTCTCATCGGTTACGGAAGCCCTCACCTTCTACAAAGAGGCGTTCGGTTTTGAAACCCGC
Source organism: Sulfuriferula sp. (assembly GCA_031371965.1). GTDB lineage: Bacteria > Pseudomonadota > Gammaproteobacteria > Burkholderiales > Sulfuriferulaceae > Sulfuriferula. Next base: position 120 of record JANMKH010000578.1, on the reverse strand, counting down.
TTTCTTCACGACTCAGGCCAGTACGGAGAGCTTGAGACGGGAGCAACCGTTCTTGCCTTCGCATCTCATGCAATGGGTGAAATGAACCTCGGTGGGCAGTATCAAAAAGCCGACCCCAAT
>JANMKH010000135.1:0-11070 GCA_031371965.1 Sulfuriferula sp. | reverse complement strand
ACGCAGCTCGCCGACCTGTATGGCATTGCTGCTGAATATTTCGATATATGGGGCAACATCCGTCATACCAGCGCGACGACGCAACGCGCCTTGCTCAGCGCGATGGGCGTGGAACTGGACGGCGATTTGTCCGTCATCCTGGCCGAGCACGAAGCGCGCCCATGGCGACGTCTGCTGCCGCCGGTGCTGGTGGTGCGCACTACCGACGGTGCGCCGGCAGTACCGGTTACGTTTCCAGCCGCGCACGCGGGTAAAGCCCATCGATGGATATTGACGCGCGAAAAGGGTGGGCGTGAAGAGGGAACATTCCAGCCGTCCAGACTGGAAATAACCGGCAGCAGGCAGATTGATGGCGAGCCGTATCAACGTGGCCTGTTGCGGCTGCCAGCGTGCCCGTCAGCGGGCTACCATCAGCTGGTGGTGCGCACGCCGGATGGCGTAGAGTCCGGCATGACACTCATTATGGTGCCCGCTACCAGTTATCAGCCCCCGGCACTTGCCGATGGCCGCCGAATTTATGGACCCGCCCTGCAGCTTTACGGGGTACGCTCGCAGCGCAACTGGGGTATCGGCGACTTTACCGATTTACGTCTGATGGTCGAACTGGCGGGCGAGTCCGGCATGGATATTATCGGGCTCAATCCGTTGCATGCGCTGTTTCCAGGCAACCCCGCCCATATCAGCCCGTACAGTCCGTCCAGCCGCCTGTTCCTGAATATCCTGTACCTCGACGTGGAAGCGGTAGTGGACTTCGCCGAGGGCGAGGAAGCGCGCGCCATGGTAGCCGATGAAGTGTTTCAGGCACGCCTGCGTGCGCTGCGTTCGGAAGAGTTGGTGGATTATGCGCAAATTACAGCCATCAAACTCACGCTGCTGACGCACCTGTATCGGCATTTCCGCGCACGCCATTTGAAAGGAAATAGCGAACGCGGACAACAGTTTCGCGTTTTTCAGGCTGCGGGAGGCGAAGCCCTGCGGCGCCATGCATTGTTCGAGGCGTTGCAGGCACATTTCCAGCGACAGGACGCCAGCGTATGGGGTTGGCCGGTATGGCCGGAGGCCTACCGCGACCCGGCCGCACCGATGGTCACTGCTTTCGCGCAAGACCATGTGGAGGAACTCGAGTATTACGAATACCTGCAATGGCTGGCGAATCAGCAACTCGATGCGGCTGGCCAGGCAGCGCTGACCTTTGGTCTGGGGGTAGGGTTATATGGCGATCTGGCGGTCAGCGTCGATCGTGGCGGCGCAGAAGCATGGGCGAATCAGGACTGTTATGCGCTCGGCGCCGGCGTCGGAGCGCCACCCGATGACTTTAATCTGAACGGGCAGGATTGGGGGCTGCCGCCATGGATACCGGGGCGTTTGCAGGAGACGGCTTATGCGCCATTCATCGCGACGCTGCGCGCCAATATGCGCCACATGGGTGCGTTGCGTATTGACCATGTGATGGGGCTGATGCGACTGTTCTGGATCCCGCATGACAATGGTGGCGGCGCTGTTGCTGGCAGCTACGTGAGCTATCCGTTCGATGACCTGCTGGGCATCCTGATGCTGGAAAGCCAGCGCAACCAATGCCTGGTCATTGGCGAGGATCTCGGAACCGTGCCGGATAGTTTGCGTGAAAGATTGCAGCAGGCCGGCATCCTTTCTTATCGCGTGCTGTTTTTTTCGCGCGATGCACAGGGCGGATTTATGCCGCCCGCCGACTATCCGGCGCAGTCGCTGGTAACGGTGACGACGCACGACCTGCCCACTCTGCGCGGTTACTGGGATGGACGCGATATCGACCTGCGCGCGGCACTGGGGCTGTTCCCCGATGAGCATGTTCGCCAGCAGCAAATCATTGCACGCTCGCATGATCGCGCCGCCCTGCTGATCGCACTGGAACGCGAGGGCTTGCTGGAGGAGGGCAGCAGTCTGCATCCGGTGGCGAATCCGGATATGTCGCTGGAGCTGGCGAGCACTATCCACCGCTTTCTGGCCCGAACGCCGGCGCAAGTGATGATGTTCCACCTCGACGACATTTTCAGCCAGATGGAACAGGTTAATTTGCCCGGTGCAGGAAGTGATATCTATCCGAGTTGGCGGCGGCGTCTTACGGTTAATCTGGAGGAATGGCGCGACGATCTGCGCGTGAAGCGCATGGTCGAGGCGATGGGTACCGAACGGACTAAAGCCGGACCTGCGTCGTCACACCAGGCAGACATGCCACAAGCACTCGCGCGCATTCCACTGTCCACCTATCGCCTGCAATTCAACCGCGATTTCACCTTTAATCAGGCGCGCGAGATTGTTCCCTACCTGAGCGCGCTGGGTATCTCCCATCTGTATGCCTCGCCTTATCTCAAGGCGCGTCCGGGTAGCAGCCATGGTTATGACATCATCGATCACAACACGCTGAATCCCGAGATTGGGACGTACGAAGAATTTGAACAGCTTTGCACAGTTCTCGCCGAGCACGGCATGGGGCAGGTGCTGGATATCGTGCCGAACCATATGGGTGTGCAGGGGGGCGATAATGTGTGGTGGCTGGATGTGCTGGAGAACGGCCAGGCATCGGCACATGCCGGATTCTTCGATATCGACTGGAAGCCGGCCAAGGCCGAATTGCACGGCAAGGTGCTGCTGCCGGTGTTGGCTAACCGCTATGGTGCGGTGCTGGACAATGCCGAGTTACAACTGCGTTTCGACGCGCAACGCGGCGAGTTCGTCATTTATTATTTCGAGCACCATTTTCCGGTGGATCCCGCGCAATATCCGCAAATCCTGACTTATCGCATGGATTCCTTGAGCGCACGCCTGGGCCAGGACCATCCCATGCTAATGGAATACCAGAGCCTGGTCACGGCGTTCCGCAATCTCCCGCCGCGCGATGAAAGCGCACCTGAGCGTCAGGTTGAGCGCAGACGTGACAAGGAAATGCATAAGCACCATCTTGCCGGGCTGGTTGAACGATCCTCAGATATTGCCTGGTTCCTGGAAGAAAATATTCAGCTATTCAATGGCACGGCAGGAGAGTCGTCCAGTTTCGATCATCTCCATCACCTGATTGAGGCACAGGGCTACCGGCTGTCATTCTGGCGCGTGGCTTCGGACGAAATCAATTACCGGCGTTTTTTCGATATCAACGATCTGGCCGGGTTGCGCATGGAGAACGACGAGGTCTTCGATGCGACCCATCAGCTATTGTTACGTCTGGTTCAGGAAGGCAAGCTGGATGGCTTGCGCCTGGACCATCCGGATGGCTTGTACGATCCGGAAGCCTATTTTTCCAAGCTGGTTGAACAATGCAATCGTGTGGGTCATGCCCCTTATCTGGTGGTGGAAAAAATCCTGGCAGTCCATGAACGTATGCGCGCCAGCTGGCCAGTACATGGCACAACCGGTTACGAATTCACCAAACTCCACAACGGCCAGTTTGTGGTGACCAGTGCCGCCGAGCGCATGGAGCGCCTGTATAACGGCTTCATCGGAGAGCCTATTCATTTCGGCGATCTGCTCTACCGCTCCAAGAAGCTCATCATGAAAACCGCCCTGTCGGGTGAGTTGAACGTATTGGCCAATCTGCTCTCTAAAATCGCCGAGGCCGATCGTCAGACCTGCGATTACACGCTGAATGGATTGCGTTCTGCATTGGCTGAAATAGTTGCCTGTTTTCCCGTTTATCGAGGTTACATCAGCGCCCGCGAAATCACTGCGGAAGATCGCCATAACGTCGAGCAGGCAACCGCGGCGGCCAAGCGCAGAAGCGCCGCAGCGGATACCAGCATCTTCGATTTCCTGCGTGACGTGCTCACACTTGCCGCAGCAGAAGGCAAGGCACCGGCCTACTACGAGCAGGTACTCGCCTTTGCGATGAAGTTCCAGCAATTCACCAGCCCGGTCATGGCGAAAGGGCTGGAAGACACCAGTGCCTATATTTATCACCGTTTGCTGTCGCTCAACGAAGTCGGCGGCGATCCGCGTCAATTCGGTGTGACTCGCACCGCCTTCCACCGCGCCAATCTGGTACGTGCAGATCATTGGCCGCATGCAATGCTGGCAACTTCCACACATGACACCAAACGCAGCGAAGACGTGCGTGCCCGCCTCAATGTGCTGTCTGAAATACCAGCAGTCTGGCGCCTGGCGCTGCGCCACTGGAGTCATGCCAATAGCGGTCTCAAGCGCCTGGTGGATGGAATGCTGGTGCCTACGCCCAATGACGAATATTTCATCTATCAGACCTTGCTGGGTATCTGGCCGCCGGGCGAACCGGATGCAAATGAAATGGCAAATTTTAATGCCCGTTTGACGGCATATCTGGTCAAGGCGGTGCGCGAAGCCAAGGTGCATACCAGCTGGATAAATCCCAACTCGGCATATGAAGAAGCCATCGTGGCGTTTGCGAATGCGCTGGTTAATGCGCCGGCCGAGAGTGTTTTTCTGGCAAATTTTCTGTCTCTGCAGCGGCGTATTGCATGGATGGGAATGTTCAATAGTCTGTCGCAGACGTTGATCAAACTGACCGTACCGGGTGTGCCGGATGTTTATCAGGGTTGCGAAGTATGGGATTTCAGTCTGGTGGATCCCGACAATCGCCGGCCGGTTGATTTCGGACGCCGGCAAGCCATGCTGGACACGCTGCGCAGGCTTGCGGCACAGACGCCGCAGCAACGCAGTATTGGGGTAAGAGCGCTGTGCGACACACTGGAGGACGGCCACGCTAAATTGCTGGTGATCAGCACGGCATTGAGGCTACGGACGCGCTGGCCGGACATGTTTCAACAGGGAAAATATTTGCCGCTAGCCGTCAGGGGCGAACATGCTGGCCATGTGTGCGCCTATGCGCGCATAGGCGAGGGGCGCGCAGTCATTACGCTGGCGCCACGCTTTTTTGTGCGACTCCTGGGTGAAGCCGGGGTGATTCCGCTTGGAGAAAAAATCTGGGGGGATACGACCGTGGATATACCTTTTCATCGACCGGATAAGCAATACACATGCGCCTTCACAGGGAAAGTCCTGAGGCTCCATCAGCGCGGATCAGGATGGGCCTTGTCCGTGGCGCAAGTACTGACAGCGTTTCCGGTAGGGCTGGTCGTCGTGGAAAATGTTCAAACCAGTCCAGGATGAGGGTGTTTCCGCGGGCTGTTTGAACAGGCCTCAGGCTGCGTTATTTTGTAGCTTGTGAATCAGTTTCTCGACTGCACGCTCAGTCAGTGGCGCGGCCTGGACGATGTGTGCTTCCTTGTTGCGCAATCGGGCAGCCAGACGCGACAAGGCAATAGTGAGGGCATCCATCCCCTCGTTATTGGTAAACAAATAAATGCCGCGCATCGAGCTTACCCAGGACAATCGCGCCATACGCATGCTGTCGTCGTCATTGTAAAACTCCAGCCAGTCCCCTTTTTTCAGGCTGCGTGCCAGATCGGTATATTCATCTTCTATCAAGTCGTCGGCGGCATCGAGATCAAAGCGCTCGGCGGCGACCGGCGGTGGCGCGTTAGTTGCGCTAGCTGCGGCAATATTTGCGTCATCACTCACCGCGACTGCGGGTACGTGCAATTCGCCTGCGTGCAATTCCTGCTGTAGCTGCAAACCCGCCTTGACTGCAGAGGCATGGCAAGTCACCAGCCGCGAGAACACGATTTCACGCTCTTTGGGGTCTATCTGGATGCTGTTCATGCCTTCACGCAGATGTTTGAGCAGGTCCGGCAACATGACGACGAGTGATAAACGGTCTTCGGTATTGCGCTTGGGCGTAACGCTCCATACCAGGTCTTGCATGGTTTTCAGGTTGGTTTGCCAGGCCTGGCTCTGCTCTCCCTGATCCGTGAAGGCATGACTCAGTACCTGTTGCCATGGGCCATCCAGAAATTCGCGGATAGCATCAGGAATCTGCACGCCCTCCGACACGCGTCGAATTTCGTCGGCAACGACGACTTTGGCTATTTCGGCCCGTTCCGCAGCTTCCATGTTTTGTGCAGATTGTTCGATAGCCGACTCGGTCTGAGACTGATGAGCCGCCAAAAAATCCAGCAAGTCGTCGAGCAAAGTGGTGAAGATTTCTACGTCTTCGGAGAAATCGGCCAGGATGGATTGCACAACGCTGTCGAGTTTCTCGAATAGGCGGGTGTTGTACTCCCCGGCATCGTGCCAACCGATAGAGGCGGCAGCAATCTCATCCAGCAAGCGTCGTGCAGGATGAGATTTTTTCGAGAAAAACTGTTTGTCCAGCATTGCCACCTTCAATACCGGGATCTGCAGGCGGCCAATCAGCGCCTTGAGCTTGTCCGGTATGGTGCGGTCCTCGAAGATATAGTCAAACAGCATGGCAACGATATCTATGGTGAATGCATCCACCTGACTGTTCATGTTGACCAGCCCGGCTGTGCGGATATCGCGCAAAATATTGACCGAGCCGGATTGTAATAAGCCGGTATCGAAGCCCGGCACGGCGCTGATGGGTGCGCTACCCACCACGCCATGTTGCAACTGGGTGAGCGAATTGATCAGATTGGCTACCGACGCGGGTGAGGCAGTCGTCGTGGCGCCCATTGAGGGGAGCGAGATGCCGCCCGATCCGGGCGCAGCCGCTTTCCCGATCAGCTGTTGCAGCAGCAGGGTAAATATATCTTGCTGGTCGGTACTCTCTGTTTCGGCCGCGCCAGTTTTGACTGAAGTATGGCGTGGGCGGTTTTTATGCTCGGCCAGACCGACGCGAATCGATGGCAGAATATCCTTGCTGACCAGAAACTGGTTCAGTCGCTGATAGATTTTGGGCAGGTCGCTCGCGATTCTTTGTCCAAATTGTTGCAGCAATACCAGCTTGATTTGGGAACCCACTTCGAGTTGTTCGCAGGCTGCAAGAAACGCCAGGCAAATGGCTTTGGCACCTAGTGGATTGCGCTCATCCCTGGCTTGCGGATCCTGCAACAGGGCAGAAACGCGTTGATCCAGCGCTGCCAACTCTTCTACAGAATCAAACCGCAGACGGGCGGCCGCTTTGCTAAGCGCGAGTGACTGCTCGAAATCTTCCTCATCTACCAGCGCCAGTTCCATACTCAACACGCCGGGTTTGTTCTCGCTGCTGCTTGATCCGGTGGCTCTGGTACGGCTATCGAAAGATTCAATGAAATGCTTGCGCAGGGCAAGCGTCAGCGCATCGCCCCGGTTATGCACAATACCCTGGGCAGCATAGTAGAGGTTGCGGGTCTCCAGCGTAGGGGACTGATCTGCGTTGGCCAGCAAGCTATCTTCCACTTGCGTGTTTTTCCCCTGCCAGGCGTGGCAGATGGCTTCAATGGTCTGATCGCGACATGCATGCAGCAGCTCAAGCGCCTCCGCGGCCGTCAGCGTCTTGCGCGACCGGTCAAACTGATTGATATTTACTACATTGCGTTGCAGCGTGTCCGTCATGACATATGTCCTTCAGGCTGAGCGGCAGGCGCGGGCGGGTGCATCGTCGCGATTAACGATGCAATGCTGAATGGCGGGAGCGACAACCCCGCATTTGGCAACCCCGCTGTCATAGTGCCTGAGCCCCTTAGACCGGAAATTTTGCGTCTCCGCCTTTCAGCGGATTTGCCCTGACAAATGCTATGGTACGCCGTGAGGCGGAATGCATCTGTAACGGGAATGGAGGTGTTCATACCCGTCGTAAGGTATTACGGCGGCAGTTTTTGGAACTTTAGGGAAAATTCTTGGAGCGGGCGATGGGAATCGAACCCACGGCTCTAGCTTGGGAAGCTAGGGTATTACCATTATACGACGCCCGCTATGGTAAAATTGAAAGCGCATCATACTTGAATTGTAAGGGTATTTGAAGTTGATCGAACTCACTATTAATGGCGCTGCCAAACAATTTCCGCAACCACTCAATGTGGCCCAGCTGATCGTCAATCTGGAATTGGCCGGTAAACGCATTGCCATCGAACGCAACGGCGAGATTGTGCCGCGTAGCCAATTCGATACTGTGGCGTTAGCATCCGGCGACCAGCTGGAAATCGTGGTCGCAGTCGGCGGCGGTTAGCCAGCTATCTTCGCGTCTGGCCTGGGCCAGGCGCATCCTGAACTTACTTTCGAGAACCGTATGGACACCCTAAACATCGCAGGTCGCGATTATTCTTCCCGCTTGCTGGTCGGTACCGGCAAATACAAGGATTTTGACGAGACGCGCCGGGCTGTGGAAGCCAGTGGCGCCGAGATCGTTACTGTTGCCATTCGCCGTACCAATCTCGGCCAGGATCCCAGCCAACCTAATCTGCTGGACGCGCTACCGCCGTCGAAATACACCTACCTGCCCAATACCGCCGGCTGCTACACCGCCGACGACGCGGTGCGCACGTTGCGTCTGGCACGCGAACTGCTGGACGGCCACGACCTGGTCAAACTGGAAGTGCTGGGCGACCCGACATCGCTCTACCCCAACGTGGTGGAGACCATCAGGGCGGCCGAAATCCTCATCAAGGAAGGCTTCAAGGTCATGGTGTACACCTCCGACGATCCCATTATCGCCAAACAGCTGGAACAGATGGGTTGCGTGGCGGTGATGCCGCTGGCGTCCCTGATCGGCTCGGGCATGGGCATCCTCAACCCGTGGAATCTGCAAATCATCATCAATGAAGCCAAGGTGCCGGTGATCGTGGACGCGGGCGTGGGCACTGCGTCGGACGCGGCTATTGCGATGGAACTGGGTTGCGCCGGGGTGCTGATGAACACCGCCATCGCCGGGGCGCAAAACCCGGTGCTGATGGCCTCGGCCATGAACAAGGCGGTGCAGGCCGGACGCGAGGCGTATCTGGCCGGGCGCATGCCGAAAAAAATCTACACCGCCAGCCCGTCCTCGCCCACCAGCGGCGTGATCGGTTCCTGAATAATGGCCGAAACCAGCCCGGTCGGGCGCCCGATCCGCAGCTTTGTGCTGCGCCAGGGGCGCATGTCGGTTGCCCAGCAACGCGCGCATGACAGCCTGACAGTGGTGTACGGCATCCCCTATGCCGTTCAGTCACTGGATCTCGCTGCCGCGTTTGGACGCGACGCACCGAAAATTCTGGAAATTGGCTTCGGCATGGGCGATGCCACGGCGGCTATCGCCAGCGCGCATCCTGAAAACGACTACCTTGGCATCGAAGTGCACAGCCCGGGCGTGGGCAGCCTGCTGAACCAGATCCAGGAACGTGCACTCACCAACCTGCGCATCATCCAGCACGATGCCGTGGAAGTGCTGCGCGACATGATCCCCGATGGCAGCCTAGCAGGCGTGCACATTTTTTTCCCCGACCCGTGGCACAAAAAACGTCACAACAAACGCCGTCTGATTAAACCCGATTTCGTCGCGCTGATTACCCGCAAGCTCGCCGCGGGCGGTTATTTGCATTGCGCCACCGACTGGGAAGACTACGCCATCCAGATATTGGAGGTGCTGTCCGGCGAACAGGCACTCACCAACACGGCTGATGGCTACGCCCCGCGCCCGGACTACCGCCCGTTGACCAAATTCGAGCAGCGCGGGCTGTGGCTGGGGCATGGGGTATGGGATGTCATATTTCATAAAGCCGAATAATGTTTCTTTAGGAATTTTTCCGGTGCACGGCAGCTGCATGGCGCAGCGATTCGCCGAATAATCTGGTCTGATCCATGTCAACGAATAAACAGGTTGCCATCATTGGCGGTGGCCCCGCCGGGCTGATGGCGGCGGAAACCCTCGCGGCAGCAGGCGTGCGGGTTGTGGTGTACGATGCCATGCCCTCAGTGGGGCGCAAGTTCCTGCTGGCGGGTAAGGGCGGTCTGAACCTCACCCATACTGAACCGTATGCACAATTCCTGAGCCGCTACGGCAACCGCAGTCAAGCTGTCGCGCCGTGGCTGCAAGGCTTCGACGCGCAAGCCTTGCGTGATTGGGTGCATGCCTTGGGGCATGACACTTTCGTTGGTACATCGGGGCGCGTATTCCCCACCGACAAGAAAGCCGCGCCGCTGCTGCGTGCCTGGCTGCACCGCCTGCGTGAATCCGGCGTTGCGTTTCATGTGCGGCATCGCTGGCTCGGATGGGCAGAAAACCACGCACTACGCTTTGCCACCCCGGACGGCGAACGCCAGATCAGCGCCGATGCCGTGGTGCTGGCGCTGGGCGGCGGCAGCTGGGCACAACTGGGTTCGGACGCTGCCTGGGTACCCATACTCCAGGCGCAGGGCGTACCGGTCGCCGCGCTGCAACCCGCCAACTGCGGCTTCGACGTGGGCTGGAGTGAGCACTTGCGCACCCGCTTTGCCGGCCAGCCGATCAAATCCGTGGTGCTGAATTTCACCGCGGCCATAGGTGCGCCATTCCACAAACAGGGTGAGCTGATGCTGACCGCCACCGGGCTGGAAGGCGGGCTGATCTACGCCGCTTCCGCGCGGCTGCGCGACGCCATTGCGGCAACCGGGTCAGCCACGATCCACCTCGACCTTGCCCCCGGCTGGGAACTGGCGCGCCTCACCCAGGAAATCGCCCACCCGCGCGGCTCGCGTTCGCTGTCCAGCCACCTGCACAGCCGAGTCAATATTCGTGGCGTCAAAATGGCGCTGCTGCGCGAAATCGGCAGCGTCGAAGATTTCGCCGATCCTGCGCGTCTGGCCGCCCTCATCAAGGCCCTGCCGATACGCCTGGCCGCCCCGCGTCCACTCGACGAAGCCATCAGCAGCGCAGGCGGCGTGATGTTCGAGGCGCTGGATACGCACGGGATGCTGCGCACGTTGCCCGGCGTATTCTGTGCGGGTGAGATGCTCGACTGGGAAGCGCCGACCGGCGGCTATTTACTGACCGCGTGTTTTGCCAGCGGGCGTGCGGCGGGGTTAGGGGTGCTGGACTGGTTGGGCGTTACCTGAAAAATTCATTCGCCACAGAGATCACAGAGCACACAGAGAAAATCATCCCATCGGTTTGAGCCGTGGAAACTCTGTGGCCTCGGTGCTCTCTGTGGCTAAAGCTGCTTAAGTCTTACCCACCCCCAATTTGTTCCATCCCTCCAGCCCTAGCGCATTGAGTGTTTCCATGTTCTTTTCAAAAATCTGTTCGGCTTCCGGGAAAGCTGCCACGGCGCG
>JANMKH010000537.1:0-1794 GCA_031371965.1 Sulfuriferula sp. | reverse complement strand
ATCCTCACCGACCTGCTGGCGCGTCTGGACGGCAAGCCCGATAGCCGCGCGCTGATTGGCCAGAGCGGCGTATTCAACGCAGTGGATGCAAAGCAATACACGGACGAGCGTTTCGGCCTGCCCACGGTGCAGGATATCCTGCTTGAACTGGAAAAGCCCGGCCGCGATCCGCGCCCGGCGTTCAAAGCCGCCGCCTTCAAGGAGGGCGTCGAAGACCTCAAGGATTTACAACCCGGCATGGTGCTCGAAGGGGTGGTCACCAACGTCACAAATTTCGGCGCATTCGTCGATGTGGGCGTCCATCAGGACGGCCTGGTGCACATCTCCGCGCTGGCCGATAAATTCGTCAAAGACCCGCACAGCGTGGTCAAGGCCGGCGATGTGGTGAAGGTGAAAGTGCTGGAGGTGGATGTGCCACGCAAGCGGGTGGCGCTAACCATGCGGCTGGGCGATGTGGCGCCCGCGGCCCGTGATAAGTCTGAACCCAAAGCCACGCCGAAACAGGCCAGGCAGGCTGCTGCGCCCGCACCGGCGGGCGGTGCCATGGCCGATGCGCTGGCGCGGGCGCTACGCAACAAATAGCCGCGCAGGCGTCAGCGCACGAACAACCAGAAGTGCTCCTGGTTATCCCCGGGCCGCCCGCCCTGCCATACCTGGCGCCAGTCCGGTGTCAGCTGGGCGGGTGGGTTGTCCGCCGATCCTTCCACCAGCAGCACGTCGCAATTGACGTTGGGGTGAATTTCACGGCGCAGGGTCAACACATTGGAAAAGTAAAATAACATGCCGCGTTCGGATTCGCCCAGGCCGATACTTTCAACACAGCGGCGCTGCGCAGGCAGATGGGGTTGCATCGACACAAACACGCTGCGATAACTTTTTGCCTCATCCACCCACGGCAGCCACAGCATGGCAAACAGCAGCCAGCCCAGGGTCACTCCGGCCGCCATGCTGACCACCGCGCGCGCTGCCAAACGCGGCAGCCAGTACCAGGATGCAAAGTAAGCCAGGGTCGCCGCCAGTGCCAGCCCAAACGTCAGCGGGTTAAACAGCATGTGATAATCGGCTGGCAGTACGCGAGTGAGGAAATGCCACTCTGGCGCATGGCCGGTAGCGATCATGATGCTCCATACCATCCACAAAAAAAGTGCCAATACGCTAAACAGCAAGCGTGCTGCAGCATCGCCATAGCGATTCCAGCCATTCGGCAACGTGTTTACCGAAGGCACCGCCAGCACGGCCAACGCCACCAGCATGGGCAGACCGTAGGCGGTGCGCGCCGAAGCCGAGGCCAGCAAGACGGCCAGATAAACAACAAATGCCACCAGCCCGTACTGCAACGGGGCACTGCCGGCAATGCGCGCGCGCTGCCGCCACAGCGTGAGCAGTGCCAGCAACAAGGCCGGAAACGCAAACCACGGCAATGTCTTCGGCCAGAACCAGGGTTCGTTGCCGGCGCCAAGTTCCGGAACGGAGAAACCCAGAAAGCGCCCCACATTGTTCAGCCAGAACCACACATAAAACAGGTGGGGCGCGCGGTCATACAATACGATCGGCCAGATCAGCAGCCACGGCAGCGCAGCCAGCAGCGCCACCCCCAGACTCCGCGCGTAAACACGCAGTCGCCAAGTACTAAACAGCAACGGTAGCAGCAACGCGGTGACCCCAATGACTCCGGGAACCAGCAAACCTTTGGCGAGAAACCCCACTCCCACACCGGTACCTAGCCATATCCCACCGGGCCACGCACGTTCCCGGCTCAGCGCAACGCCATAACTGGCCATCGCAAAACCGGTG
>JANMKH010000533.1:0-5188 GCA_031371965.1 Sulfuriferula sp. | reverse complement strand
ACGCGAGTGGATTATCCGCAATTCACCGGTGCCGATTGGCACCGTGCCTATCTACCAGGCGCTGGAAAAAGTGGATGGCAAAGCCGAAAACCTGACCTGGGAAATGTTCCGAGACACCCTGATCGAACAGGCCGAGCAGGGCGTGGATTACTTCACCATTCACGCTGGCGTGCGTCTGGCGCACGTGCCGCTGACCGCCAAACGCATGACCGGCATCGTGTCGCGCGGCGGTTCGATCATGGCCAAGTGGTGTCTGGCGCACCACAAGGAGAGCTTCCTCTATACACATTTCGAAGACATTTGCGAGATTATGAAGGCGTATGACGTGAGCTTCAGCCTCGGCGATGGCCTGCGCCCGGGTAGCATCTATGATGCCAACGATGAAGCGCAATTGGCCGAACTGAAAACCCTAGGCGAGTTGACCCAGATTGCTTGGAAGCATGATTGCCAGGTGATGATCGAAGGCCCGGGCCATGTGCCGATGCAGCTCATCAAGGAGAACATGGATCTGCAACTGGAATGGTGCGACGAAGCGCCGTTCTATACGCTGGGGCCGCTCACTACCGACATCGCTCCCGGCTACGACCACATCACCAGCGCCATCGGCGCCGCGCAAATCGGCTGGTACGGCACTGCCATGCTGTGCTATGTCACGCCCAAAGAACACTTGGGCCTGCCCGACAAGAATGACGTGAAGGACGGCATCATGGCGTACAAGATTGCAGCGCATGCTGCCGATCTCGCCAAGGGCCATCCGGGCGCACAGATCCGTGACAATGCTTTATCCAAGGCTCGTTTTGAGTTCCGCTGGGAAGATCAATTCAACCTTGGTCTCGATCCGGACAAGGCGCGCGAATTTCACGACGAAACGCTGCCCAAGGATTCCGCCAAGGTTGCGCACTTCTGTTCCATGTGCGGACCGCATTTCTGTTCCATGAAAATTACTCAGGACGTGCGCGATTATGCCGCCCAGCAGGGCTTGTCCGAACAGGATGCCCTGCAAAAAGGCATGGAAGTGAAAGCAGTTGAGTTTGTGAAACAAGGCGCGGAAATCTACCGTAAGGCATAATTCATCTTGGAACCAGATGCGCGTCGTTTCATAACTCGAAACGACGCGCACCAGTTGTGGCTTGATATGAAAAATTTGAGTGGCCAAGCGTAGTAGTCTCTACGTTATTTCTTCACAAAAGTTCTTTATCATGAATGAGCCTGTGCGATCATCTCGCAAATTCAGGAAACATCCGGCTTAATTGCTGTGCTTTGGTTAAGTGCGGCTGGTGCCTAAACTGATTCACGCCCTGAATGGGGCTTTTTTTCTGCGGGGAACGATGGACAATCTGATATTTCTCAAGGCCTTTATCATGGGCTTGGTGGAAGGGGTGACGGAGTTTTTACCGGTATCGTCTACCGGCCATCTGATTATTGCTGGCGACTTGTTGAATTTCAACGATAACGTAGGGAAGGTGTTCGAAATCGTTATCCAGCTTGGCGCGATTCTGGCGGTGGTGTGGGAGTTCAGGGCGCGCATCGGTAAGGTGGTGAGAGGGCTCGGCCACGATCCTGTGTCCCAGCGCTTTGCCGCAAATATAATGATCGCCTTTTTGCCGGCAGCAGTTTTCGGGTTGCTGTTCATCAAGGCGATCAAGGCGCATTTGTTTACCCCGTTCTGGGTCGGGGTGTTTTTCATCCTGGGCGGCTTCGTGATTTTTGCGGTGGAGCGCTACGCGCGCAACCCACGCATTCATCACGTGGATGACATGACCTGGAAAGATGCCCTCAAGGTGGGTTTTGCCCAGGCGTTTTCCATCGTACCGGGCACGTCGCGCTCAGGAGCCACCATCATGGGCGGGATGATCTTCGGGTTGTCGCGACAAGCAGCTACGGAATTTTCCTTTTTCCTCGCCATTCCCACCATGTTTGCGGCCACCTTCTACGAACTGGCGAAACATTGGCATGAACTCCATGCGCACGATTTTGTAGTGTTCGGGATTGGCTTCGCAACTGCCTTCGTCAGTGCATTTTTCGCCGTACGCGCGCTGCTGCACTATATTTCCAGCCACAGCTTCGCAATATTCGCCTGGTATCGCATTGTGTTTGGCGTGCTATTGCTGATCTATTTCCGCGATACCTTATTTGCCAGTGCGGGTTGATCTGTATTAACCAGGGCGTGCTGGATGAACTGGCGTAGCGAGGGGTTGGAGAGCAGGCCCGCTCAGTAGCGGGCCTGCTGAATTCAAGCTGTTTCCGACAGTTGCATGTAATGTGCAACTTGAGCCAGCAACTCTTCTTCCTGGAAGGGCTTGCCGAGGTAGGCATTGACCCCCAGGCTCATGGCGTGGTCACGATGTTTATCTGCAGTGCGTGATGTGATCATGATAATGGGCACCCCGGCCAGTTGTGCATCCGCACGCATGGTTTTGGTCAGCTCAAAGCCATCCATGCGCGGCATTTCGATGTCCAGCAACATCACGTCCGGGATCACGTCTTGCAGCATTTGCAATGCATCCAGGCCATCCTTGGCGGTGATGACTTCATAACCTTCACGTGTCAGCAGGCGGCCGGTAATCTTGCGTACTGTGAGTGAGTCGTCTACAACCATCACCACTTTGGTGCGTACAGGTTTTATTTCTACGATGGGTGCTGCAGTGGTTTCGGTGTGTTCGCCCTGACGCAGTGCCAATTGCACCGGGTTGAGAATGAGTACTATCTGGCCGTTACCGAGTACCGTGGCGCCGGCGATACCGCTGACCCGAGCCAATTGCGGTCCGATATTTTTCACCACGACCTCGCGGTTGCCTGTCAGTTCATCCACAAGAACTGCGCAGCGCTGCATGCCGCTACGCAGCAGAATGACCGCGTTGTAACGCTGAGTGAGGTGCACTTGCTCTGTCTGACCCAGAAGGTGTGGCAAGTAGAACAGACTATAGCGGTTACCCTGCCATTCGATGGCGCCGGTGGCGAGTAATTGGGCCAAGGCCTCGCTCTTGTATTCCTGTACCTGTTCGACCATGGTGGAAGGCAGCGCATACTGGTGGTCACCGGCTTTTATCAGGACTGTCTGAGTCACTGCGAGCGTGAGCGGCAAGTAGATCATGAACTGCGCGCCGTTACCGGTTTCGCTGGATACTTCAAGGCGGCCGCCGAGGCCGGTAATTTCGCTTTTTACCACGTCCATGCCGATACCCCGGCCAGACAATTCGGTGACGGATTCAGCCGTGGAAAAACCAGGTGCAAAAATAAATTGCATCAGCTGGTTGGGTGCCACGTTTATTTCTGCTTGCAATAAGTCTTTAGCAATGGCGCGAGTACGGATCGCCTCCAGATCGAGCCCGCGTCCATCATCGCGCAACGACAGCATGACTTCGTTACCTTCCTGGCGTGCGTGTAGCACGATCTCGCCGTATTCGGATTTACCTGCCAGTACTCTATCTGCGGGCAATTCCAGGCCGTGAGCAACGGCGTTGCGTAACAGGTGCTCGAAAGGCGCAACCATTTTTTCCAGAACGCTGCGATCAATTTCAACCTGTTCGCCGATTATTTGCAGGCTGGCTTTCTTGCCCATATCCTTGGCCGCACGCCGCACTGTGCGGTGCAGGCGATCGGCGATGCTGGACAGAGGCACGATACGAATATGCATCAATGCCTGTTGCAAGTCCCGTGTCATGCGGCCTTGCTGCGTTAATGCGATCTCGGTTTCACCGAGGCCTACGGAGATGTTTTGCTGCACGGTACTGACGTCATTAATGCTCTCGGCTATCATGCGCGTAAGTTCCTGCAGCCGTGTGAACCGGTCAAATTCCAGGGGATCGAACTGCTGGTCATCCATTTGCATATGCGACAGCGTGGATTGCATCTGGCTTTCCGCCTGGATTTCCAGTTCGCGCAACTGGCTGCGCAAACGTCCAATATTTTCCGCCAGTTCGCCCGAGTTTTGTTTGATGCCGGATACGCTACTCTCCAGACGCGAACGCGTGATACTGATTTCGCCGGCTTCGTTGACGAGTCGATCTACCGTGTCAGCGCGGATGCGTAACATATGCGCACGGGCCTCCGACTCGATGAAAGCCACAGCCGGCGTGTGCACATGCAGTGCCTCTGGCTGGGCCGTTTGCGGCTCCTCTGTCTCGATTGGCGGTTTGATTTCCTCAGGGTGCAGCAACTGGTTCAATGCATCGTTGAGACGATCCAGCTCGATTTCAAACTCATCGAAATATGCTACTCCCAGGGTGCCAGATTCAAGCGCGTTGACCACCTGGGTTTCCATGACATGGGTCAGCTCGCCCAGACGCATGGCGCCGGCCATGCGCGCGCTTCCCTTGAGTGTGTGCAACAAGCGCTGCAAGCTGGCAGGGGCATCACCATGGGTGGGATTGGCGCGCCAATTGCGGCTTTCAGCACTGATCTTCGGCATTAATTCAGCCGCTTCCTCAAGGAAAATCGGTAGCAACTGATCGTCCAGGTCATCCACAATATTGCGACGCGCCTGTTGCTCGTCGGCAGTGGCGAGCAGCGTGTTGAGGTGCGGAATATCGGTGGCAGGCTCGATAATATTTACCGGACTGATCGAGGTGGTATCAGCCGGGCCTGCCCCGATTTCGATACCAGGCTCTACTGCGGGTTCAATGCTACTAATTGCATCGCTGTCGGTCAGTTGCGCTTCGTATTCGAGCGTGGCGGTCTGCAGGACTTCCAGCGCGGCGATGAGTTCATGCGCAGGTACTGGCGGTATTTGTGCGCGGATGTTGTCCAGCATTGCACCCAGCGCAGTGATGGTGTCATCAGTCAGCCTGCTGTCTGACGGCAACGGCGCAACACTTTCTTGTAACTGGGTAAGCCATGCTTCAAGCGCGTGCGCGAGATCGGCCGCAGCAGTGAAACCCGTGGTGCCGGCGATGCCTGCCAGCGTATGCGCCGCACGCATGAAATCGTACGCGACGGGCTCGGCGGGATTGGTTTGCAGGCGTACGAATTCGCGACGCAAAGTGGCGTGATGCTGCTCGGCTTCGCGCAGAAAAATATCCAGCAGGGGTGCAGAGATCAGATTGGTGCCAATGCTGATACGATCATCTTCGGGTGGTGCAATCTCAACAACCGCCATTTCTTCTGCAGTGTTGAGGTTGCCGATGCCCATCTCGACTATTGTAGAAACGGACGAGTCATCCGTAACGGCGGGCTCGGATTGGCCGAC
>JANMKH010000530.1:0-2388 GCA_031371965.1 Sulfuriferula sp. | reverse complement strand
CAGCAAACCGCCGGCACGCGCTTTATCGCGGTACGTTTCGGCAACGTGCTGGGCAGTTCGGGCAGCGTGATCCCGAAGTTCCAGGAACAGATTGCCAAGGGCGGCCCGATTACCGTCACCCATCCCGACATCACGCGCTATTTCATGTCCATCCCGGAAGCCTGCCAACTGGTGCTGCAGGCCGGATTGATGGGTACAGGCGGTGAAATTTTCGTGCTCGACATGGGCGAGCCGGTCAAAATCGCCGACCTCGCGTGCGACATGATCCGCCTCTCCGGCTATACCGAGCAGGAAATCAAAATCGTCTATTCCGGCCTGCGCCCAGGCGAAAAACTGTTCGAGGAACTGCTCGCCGACGACGAGCACACCCTGCCCACCCCGCACCCCAAACTGCGCATCGCTCAAGCGCGGGATGTGGATGCCGAATGGCTAGCGGCGGCGCTGGGCTGGCTGATGCAGGATGGCGTGGTGGCGGAAGCGGAGGTGAAACTGAAACTGCGTGAGTGGGTGCCGGAGTACACGCCGAAATAAGTTGATGACAGAAAAGATATACGGGCCTGATTAAAAATAAGGGTGCCGCTGAACATGGCTGGAAAGCCACCGGCTCACCCCTAGTCGAAGCCAAGCGCATCACAAGCTTTCTTCGACAACGCCTCGCTGTGCTCGATGACCCGCGCACCACAGGCAAGGCGCTCACCAGCCTGCATCTCGGCGCATACAGGCGCTACCGCGTCGGCGACTATCGAATCATCTGCGACATACTGGACGGCGCGCTTTGCGTGATCGAGACCGGCAACCTGAGCAACTAATCGGCAAACACCAAACATGCTGGGCGAGGGGGTGAGCGAGATTCAATTCATTAAGTTGACAACCACCCCAAAACAAATATACTCACTAAGTAATTACATTTAGGTGATCGATATGGAAGCGAAACTAGTAAAGATCGGCAACTCGAAAGGTGTGCGCTTACCCAAAGCGATGCTCATCCAGACGGGCATGACTGAGCGTATCGAGATTGAGGCGCGGGGGCATAACATTATCCTCAAGCCAGTCAAAGAGCCGCGCAGCGGATGGGAAGCGAGCTTTGCCAAAGGTGGTTGTGATCTGGCCGAAGAAGACCATGCATGGCTGGATGCTGATCTTGTCACTAGCGAAAGTGATAGCTGGTGAAGCGCGGCGAAGTCTATTGGGTCAATCTCGATCCGACGGTGGGCAGCGAAGTGAAAAAACGCCGTCCCGCCGTTATTTTGTCGCCGGATGAAATGAACCGCAGTCTGCCGGTGGTAATCGTGGCGCCGATTACCAGTAGCAAAAAGTCATGGCCAACTAGAGCAGATGTCACGTTAAGCGGCAAAGCGGGGCAGATCATGCTGGATCAGATTCGCACCGTGGACAAATCCAGACTGATGAAGCGCATTGCCGAAGTTGAAATTGTTGAAGCACTGGACGCATTACAAATCATGTTTTCTCCATAGCCGGAGCAATCCTGAATGGTGTGCGCCAAAATGCGCCTCCATGCTGGCGCGGTATAGTGTCCGCCACACGGAATATGTGTGTACCGGCGCATTGAGCACGGCTTGCACTTTAAAGGACTGGTTGCCAGTGATGTTCCATATGGAATTACCTGCACTCACTACGCACTTTCCAATACCTCGGTAGCATCCATATACCTTTCCGATGCAACTGGGACGTTGGACAGTGTCGTCGCGAGATATGTTTATGTTAGACCCGCCCCTGTAACCCTACTCATCATGCCGACAAACCCATTAGCCAGTCAGCGGCATCGGTAATTCTGATTCCGTTGCGGAACTCTTCCTGACGCAATCCATAAACTATCTGCACAGCCTCCGTATCAAGAAACTGCCCGGCAAATCGTAACAGGCCGCGATGCGGCTTATTGTCGCCCAACTTGCATTCAATCATTTGTGTCAGCGTTCCTTCTTCGCTGAGCGCGAAATCCACTTCCGCACCGTCCTTGGTGCGAATGTAATGCAGGCCAGCCGTTCTTCCCGCGCTATCCTGTAAAAAATGTACATGCTTCAGCAGCATTCCCGCTACCGCATTTTCCAGGCGCACACCCTGACCACCTCGAACCAATCCCGTATCAAAAAAATACACTTTAGGGCTTTTCAAAATAGCGCGGGCAATATTGTGATGCCAGGGCTGAACGGTAAAAACGATAAACAACGCCTGCAGAATATCCAGATAGCGTTTCAATGTCGCGGGTGAAACCGCCAGATCGTGCGCCATGGATGCTAATGAAAGTGGTGACCCCACTCGTTCGCGCAACAACTCCACAAACAGACGCATCGTATTGATCTCGTGCAGGCGTGAAAACTCCAGCACATCCTCACGAATCAGATCGTTGAAATACTGTGCACGCCAGCG
>JANMKH010000130.1:0-4391 GCA_031371965.1 Sulfuriferula sp. | reverse complement strand
CTGGAGTTTTCATCGGGTTCTTTAGTCAGACTTCCGGTAGGTTCATGTGGAGCACTTTTGCGGACTGTTCGCTGCGAAATGCTGGCGGAGTTCAGCATCGTCTTAGCCAGTAGCGCGTCAGCGAACAGCGCGACGTTGGCCATACCCGCTTCGCCGATGGCACAGGCCACCGGAATCCTCCTGGCATTTGCACGATGGAGAGCAGCGAGTCCATGCACTTCAGATATTTGGAAAGCCCCGCACGCCCAGCAGGGCAGCGGCGGCATAATGAAACAGCAAGTCGGGAGTACGGTGCGCGGGGACCATCCCAACCCTCATGCCCAGTACAATTTACCGCGCCATCGCGACGATTGCGATATAGATGGGGTAAACCACAGGCAACTTGCACTGCTTGTAGTTCAGGCCGAGCATGGTAAAAATTTCCAGATACAGGAACAGCAGCAAATCGTTCTAGGTGACTTTGCGCATCGCCACCATGAGCTACAATTCCTGAAAGCTGGCCATCAGGGTGGCCAGCGGGATTACGATCAAACCGACATTTTCGACCCAATGCCTAATACGCAATGTGAGACGATTTTGTGGTTGGCTCATGGTATTGCCCTGTGTGGATCAGGCAGGTTTTAGCTGCCTTGCCCGCGATTACGAAGCCGTGCCGCCTTTTTTGGCATTGCGCGTTGCCATCAGGCTGGCCAGCACGGAAGCCAGCAGAATGATGCCCACCACCCCCAATGCCAACCCGATCGGCACCTTGTACCAGTGCGCCACCAGCATCTTGGCACCCACGAACACCAGCACCAGCGCCAGCCCATACTTGAGCAAATGGAAGCGGCTGGCCATGTCCGCCAGCAAAAAATACAGGGCGCGCAAACCCATGATGGCAAAAATATTCGAGGTGAACACGATGAACGGATCAGTGGTGATGGCGAAAATGGCCGGGATGCTGTCTACCGCAAAAATCACGTCGGAGGTCTCGATCAGGATCAGAACCAGAAACAGCGGCGTGAACCAGCGCACGCCGTCTTGCAGCAGCGTGAATTTCTCGGCGTGATAGTCCGGGGTGATGCGCAGATGGCCGCGCATCCATTTGAGCGCCGGGTTACCTTCCAGGCTGGGTTCCTGGTCGGCGAACACCAACATCTTGAAGCCGGTCACCAGCAGAAACAAGCCGAACACATAAAGAATCCAGTGAAACTCGGCCACCAGCCAGGCGCCCAGCAGGATCATGATCGCGCGCAGTACAATCGCCCCCAGCACGCCATACAGCAGCACGCGACGCTGGTATTCGACCGGCACCGCGAAATAGCTGAATATCATCAGGAACACGAAGATATTGTCCACCGACAGGGATTTTTCGATCAGGTAGCCGGTGATGAATTCCAGTGCCTTGGTATTGGCCACTTCGCGTCCGGCGCTGCCATCCAGATACCACCACAGCAACCCGGCGAAGGCGAATGACAGCGTCACCCACAACAGCGACCAGCCCAACGCTTCCTTGACGCCCACCTTGTGAGCATGACGCCCGCCCAACGCGAACATGTCCAGTGCCAGCATGGCGATGACAAACACCACAAATCCCGCCCACATGCCAGGTGTGGCAAAAGACTCGATACCATTCATGGAAAACTTCCTTCAGATTAATATGCTATAGACCGCTCTGGCCAACGGCGCGGCTATCCTCCAGCCATTCGCGCCACACGGCCAACGCCACCGCCAATATCAATGGCCCAATAAACAGGCCGATCAGACCAAATGCGGCCACACCGCCCAGCACACCGAACATCACCAGCACGAAGGGGATGCGCGTGGCGCCACTGATGACCATGGGGCGAATCAGGTTGTCCACCCAGCTCACCACCAGTGCACCCCACAGAAACAAGCCGATCGCTTCGGCGTGATGGCCATTGAGGTAAAGCCACACCGACAGGCTGCCCCACACGAACGGCGTGCCGAACGGGATCAGCGCGATGGTGGCTGTGAATGCCGCCATCGCCAGCGGCGAATCGACGCCCGCAGCCCAGTAGCCGAGCCCGGCCAGTGCGCCCTGCGCCAGCGCGGTGAGGACGATGCCATAGAGCACTGCGCGGGTGGTATTGCCCACCGCATCGAAGTAACCGTGAATACGTGGCCCGATCATGTCTGCCAGTACCTCGCGCAGTTGGCCGAGCGCGCGTTTGCCGTCTCGATACAGGAAAAACAGCGTGAGCAGCGCAAACGCAAGTTTGATCAGATTGCGCCCCACTCCGCCCAACAGTGCAACGGTTTCAACGCGAAAACCTGCCAGCAGCTGTTGCAGCTGCCCTTTGATTCCCCCCGGATCGGCGCTGACACGCGCCAACCAGTCCTGCAGCTCAGACCCAATCCAGGGCAACCTGAGAACCATGTCGGGCAGTTGAAAATCACCGCGTGCCAGATGCTCCGCCACCTGATGTGCGCCATCCATGAACTCGTCCTGCAACAAGACTACAAAGCCAAGCATGGGAATGATCAGTACGACAGCAACCAGCAAAGTCATGAGCAGGGCCGCGATATTGAAGCGGCCACCCAGGCGCTGGGACAGCCACATATAACCCGGCCAGCTGATATAGGCGAGGATAGCAGCCCACGCCACCGATGCCAGAAATGGGCTGAGCACGACATACACTGCCGTCCCCAGCCCGGCCAGAAACACGCCGAGCATGATCCGGCGCGCGAAAGAATTGCCGCTTAGCTCGCGCACGGCAGTGGGCTCGGCATCATGCGCCGGCGCGCAATGCGGCTATGCGTTCTTCCAGCGGCGGATGGGTCATGAACAGCCGCTTCATGCCGCTGCCCACGCCACCGGCTATCCCGAATGCGGCCATTTTTTCCGGCAACGGCGCAGTGTGTACCTGATTCAGGCGCTCCAGCGCGGCAATCATGTGCGGCCGTCCGGCCAGGGTTGCACCGCCGCGGTCGGCGCGAAATTCGCGCTGGCGCGAGAACCACATCACGATGATGGAAGCGAGGATGCCCAACACCAGTTCGGCGATGATCATGGTGACGAAAAACGCCGGTCCGGTGCCGCGCTCGGTCTTGAACACCACCTTGTCCAACACATAGCCGATCACACGCGACAGGAACATCACGAAAGTATTCACCACCCCCTGAATCAGCGCCAGCGTCACCATGTCGCCGTTGGCAACGTGGGATATCTCGTGACCCAGTACCGCCTCGGCTTCTTCCTTGGTCATCGACTGCAGCAGGCCGGTGGAAACCGCCACCAGCGCGTTGTTTTTGTTCATGCCGGTGGCGAATGCGTTCACTTCGGGCGAATCGTAAATCGCCACTTCGGGCATGCCGATACCGGCTTGCTGCGCTTGGCGACGCACCGTACCCACCAGCCAGATTTCGGCAGGCGTGCGCGGATTCTCGATGACGACCGCACCGACCGAACGCTTGGCGGTCCACTTGGAAATCGCCAGCGAAATGAACGAACCCCCCATGCCAAAGACTGCGGCGAATACCAGCAGCGAACCCAGATTCAGCCCTTGCGCTGTGAGATAGGGCTCTACACCCAGTACGCGCAGGGTAATGGAGAGAACCAGCACAATGGCCATGTTGGTGGCAAGGAACAGAAAAATACGTTTCATGGCAACTCCTTTTGCAATGGATGGAATATGCGTGATTTATTCAGCCGCCGGAACCGTGTTTTTTCGAACCCCCCAGGCGATCAGTCAATGCGAACATCACCCCGGTCACCACAAAGGTAAGGTGGATACCCACTTTCCAAGCCATCTGTTCATTAGTATAAGCACCTGCCGCCATAAACGCCTTGAGCAATTCAATCCCCGAAATAGCAATGATAGACCCGATCAATTTCATTTTCAGATCAGCGAAATCCACGTGTCCCATCCAGTCTGGACGATCTTCATGGTTACCCACATTGATTTTGGACACAAAATTTTCGTAACCGGCAAAAATGATGATGATCAGCAGGTTAGCGACCAAAACCAGATCGACCAGCGACAATACTCCCACTACCACACTGCCTTCGCCCTGTGTCACCATCGGAATCAGGTGCATGAACTCGATGCCGAAGTACCACACCAACATCACAATCGCAGCGACCAGGCCCAGATACAGGGGTGCCAGCAACCAGCGGCTGGAGAAGATCAGTGTTTCAAGGAAGTGTTCAATGGATTTCATTTGTGCCGCACCAAACCAAATATGTAATCAATCATCGCTGTTCATAAAGCCCAGCAACTGCATCAGGCTGGTGAACAGGTTGAATATCGTTACAAACAGGCCCACGGTGGCCATGATGTAGTTGGTTTCGCCGCCATGAATGATATTACTGGTTTCGTACAGTATCATGCCAGACATCAGCAGCACGAAGACAGCGGACACTGCCAGCGACAACGCTGTCATGTTCA
>JANMKH010000490.1:0-2615 GCA_031371965.1 Sulfuriferula sp. | reverse complement strand
ACGACAATCCCGTGCCAACCAAAACTGCCAACGATAAAGCGAGGAAACCTGCAGCCGGAAAAATTCTGGATGAAAAAACCATCGTTGCCGCTACTGCAGCCAGGCCAGTTGCACTACCCTCCGCGAAACCGCCAGAAACAGTAGCCACGGCCCAGGAAAAAAAATCAGCGCCCAAGGAAAATCCGGATGATGCTGCAGTGACTGCTGCTATTGAAGCCTGGGCCAAGGCCTGGTCCAGGCGCGATGTCGATGCCTATCTTGCCGCTTATTCTCCCAAATTCAAGCCACCCGGTGGGGAATCACGGGCATCGTGGGAGAACAGTCGTCGTGAACGGATTACATCCCCCAAGAAAATAGTCGTTGAATTAACGGACATACATATTAAAGACCTCGGCGCCAATCGTTACCAGGCGAACTTCCGGCAAAGCTATCGTTCCGATAAACTGGTTTCCCGTACCCATAAAGTGATGGAACTGGTAAAGTCCGGCCACAAATGGCAAATTATCGAAGAACGCAATCGCTAATCTACCCGTTGCCTGATTCCATATGCCTTCGTCCAGTATCTTGGTAAAAATCATAACTACCATCCTGCTGGTAATGCTGTGCGTGGCGACTACCGCGCAAACGCAGGAACTCATGGCTATGGCGACAGCGCCTTTTTCGCTATCGAACGGATCGCCGCGCCCTTTCAAGCCGGAACCCAATCATCCGGAAGCCATGCTCAATCAGGCACTCCTTTCGATTAGCCACAATCATCTCGATCAGGCTCTCGAAAGCATTGATCATCTGGTAAGCCTTTACCCGGATTTTCGTCTCGCGCAACTCATCCGCGGCGATCTGCTATTAGCTCGGGTTCAGCCCATTCTGAGCTTGGGCAACGTCGACGCCGCCCCGCTTCAGCTCAATGATTTGCGCTCAGAAGCACGCGTACGATTGAATAGCTATCTGCAGCGGCCTGCCAGCGGACTGGTGCCCCGGGAGTTACTGCAACTCGATTCGAGCCAGACAACAGCCGTTGTGGTGGACACTTCAAAATCGCGTTTATACCTGTTTCAAAATCAGAATGGTGTATTGACACGCCTTACCGATTTTTATGTAACTATCGGCAAGAATGGCGTCGACAAAATGCGTGAAGGTGATAAACGTACGCCGCTGGGCGTGTATTACATTACCGGGAAAAAAGATGGCAAAAAAATAGGGGCTTTATACGGTGATGAAGTCTTCCCGCTCAATTATCCCAACGACTGGGATCAAAGACAGGGGCGACACGGACATGGTATCTGGCTGCATGGCACACCAAACGATACCTACAGTCGCGCGCCAAAATCCAGTGACGGTTGTGTCGTGCTGGCTAATGCTGACTTGAGCGAACTGGGTAAATACCTGACCATCGGGATAACGCCGATGATTATCACCTCGCATATTGACTGGGTTGCTCCGCAGAGTATCAACACCGGCAAAGCAACACTGTTAAGTGCCGTGGAATCCTGGCGTCGTGACTGGGAAAGTCTCAAGCCCTCACTTTATCTGAACCATTACGCTTCAAATTTCAGCGCAAATGGTGAAAACCTGACCGAATGGGCCGCAGACAGGCGGCGTATTAACGAGACGAAAAGCTGGATCAAGGTCAAACTGTCGCAAATTAGCGCACTTGAATATCCAGGCGAGGCCAACCTGGCGGTGGTCAATTTCGACCAGGATTATCGGAGCAACAATTTGAACGCCCGTAGTCGCAAGCAGCAATATTGGCAACATACTAATGGCGAATGGAAAATCGTCATGGAAACCACTCTTTAACTTACCCTCAATACGGAGCATATACATGGTCAAGCTACACACCAATCACGGCATCATCACTCTCGACCTCTACGCTGACAAGGCGCCCAAGACTGTCGCCAATTTTCTCGACTATGTAAATAGCGGCGCTTACAACAACACTATTTTTCATCGCGTGATTGACGGTTTCATGGTGCAGGGTGGCGGATTTGAACCCGGCATGAGCCAGAAGCCCACCAATGCACCGGTCGAAAACGAAGCCGCCAATGGCCTCAAAAATGAGGCCTATACCGTTGCCATGGCACGTACCCCAGACCCGCATTCGGCGACCGCACAATTCTTCATCAACATCGCCAACAACAGCTTCCTCAATTTTACTGCCGCCACACCGCAAGGCTTTGGCTACTGCGTATTCGGCAAGGTAGTGGAAGGCCAGGACGTGGTGGACAAAATCAAGAAGGTCAAAACCGGCAGTCGTGCCGGCCACCAGGACGTCCCTGCTGAAGATGTCATCATCGAGCGCGCTGAAGTCGTCTGACCCGCATGAGCGGTATCCCGCACAGCCTGTTCATCTCCGACCTGCACCTGTGCGAAAGCCGGCCGCAAATCAGCCGGCTTTTTTTTGATTTCCTGAAGACGCACGCACGCAACGCCGAGGCCCTGTACATACTTGGGGATCTGTTCGAATCCTGGGTGGGGGATGATGACGAAACATCGTTGAGTCGCAGTGTTGTTGAGGCATTACGTAGCCTTTCAGATAGCGGCGTGACCGTATACCTGATGCACGGCAATCGCGACTTTTTGCTGGCGCGGCCATTTGCCGATGCCAGCGGCGCGCG
>JANMKH010000454.1:0-4252 GCA_031371965.1 Sulfuriferula sp. | reverse complement strand
GGTGAGGAATTCTGTATCCTGCTCCCGTCCACCACCGAAGAAGAAGCCAGAGTATTGGCCGATCGCCTGTGCCAGGCGTATGCCGCTTTGACGATGGAGTTCGGCGGTGAAGTCCTGCACAGCACCATCAGTATCGGCGTGGCCGACTCAAACCAGGTTGGCCTGGAATTCAGCGCACTCGTGACTGCCGCAGACAAAGCCCTCTACCATGCCAAACAGGCAGGCCGCAATCGGGTGGTGGCACATTCGGTGATAGTGTCCAACGTACCCGGGATGATCACCGCCTGAACGACAGATGACGCCCCGCAACATCTGTCATGGCTAACTCTTCGAACGTCCGTTGTACTAACTGATACCGGCCAGATAATGACGTTGGACACTTCTCACAACAGCAAGGATTGTAATCTGCATCAGCGATTACTGGCCGCCTACAACTTGACGTTAGCGCACATCGCACGAGATGCGCCTCTCGCCCAGACGCTGGGCTGTATTGTGGCGGGCATTGAAGATCAAAATCCCGAAATCGTGGGTGCCATTCTCCTGCTTGATGAGGGTGGCAATCACCTGCATCTGGGTGCTGCGCCCAGTCTGCATCAAGACTACCTGCTCGCAATTGACGGTATCGCTATTGACGCAGGAGTCTGGGCATGCCAGTTGGCCACGGATAGCGGGATTCAAACTACCGCCGGACATATCGAAGCCAGCCAATTCTGGTGCAGCTTTCGCGACTTGGCTGGGCAACATGGGCTGTATGCAGGCTTGCTGATCCCGATCCTGTCCGCCGCAAACCGCGCGCTTGGAATCTTTGTCGCCTATTCACGAAAACATGATCAATTAAGCAACAAACATCGCCTGGCCCTGGTCGATGTCACCGCGCTGGCATCCATCGCCATTGAGCACAATATCGATAAAGCCAAGCTAAAAAGAGCTGAGAACACGCTGCGCGAGAGTGAAACAAGAATGGCACTAGCGATCGCAGGGAGTGGAACCGGGATTTGGGATCGAGATATCTCAACGGGTGAGATTCATTATTCAACTGGCTGGAAAGCGATACTAGGCTACACGGATTCAGAGATCACCAACCGGATTGAAGATAGCTATACGCGCGTGCATCCCGATGACCTTGCTTCTGTTCAAGCGACAATACAGGCGCATTTTGACCAAAAGACAGAAAGCTATGTAGTGGAACACAGAATCCGCTGCAAGGATGGCAGCTACAAATGGATATCGAGCCGCGGCAAGGTGGTTAGCCGCGACGCGGAAGGCAAGCCGCTGCGCATGATAGGCACGACTACCGATATAACCTCCATGCGCGCGTTGTCGGATAGGCTGCAGCAAAGTGTAGATTTGATAACCGATTTGACAAATGAAATCCCCGGTCTCGTATTCCAGTATCGCTTATTGCCGAATGGCGCTGCGTTTTTCCCTTACGCCAGCGAGGGGATCAAAGATATTTACGAGACCACCCCTGAACAGGTCGCGGATAACGCCTCAGCGGTACAGCAGGTCATTCATCCAGATGACCTCATAAATTACTGTGCTTCGTTCAAGGAATCCGCCGCCAGCCTGATGCCCTGGCATCTGGAGTACCGTGTCGTATTGCCAAGGCAACGCCTACGGTGGCGTCAGGGGCACGCACGGCCTATTCGACTAGAGGACGGCAGCACGCTGTGGCATGGCTTTATCACCGACGTTACCGAACGTAAGCGCATAGAAATTGAATTGCAGGAATTCGCCACCATTGATTTTCTGACGCAGTTACCCAATCGACGCTATTTTATGGCGCGAATGGATGAAGAACTGGCTCAAATCAAGAGCATCGCCGGCATGCATTCGGCAGTTTTGATGTGCGATCTTGATCATTTTAAAATAATCAATGACAGTTACGGTCATGCCATAGGTGACCTGGTACTCAAGCATTTCGCGACCATTCTGCGTAATGAACTGCGCAAGAGCGATACTGTGGGCCGTGTAGGTGGTGAAGAATTTGCGATTGTTTTGTCCGGAATGAGCGTCACTGAGGCAAATATCTTTGCTAGACGAGTGCAGAAACGAATCGCAGAAACGCCTCTCGTTGAGGGCAATGAAATAATCCTGGTGACTGTGAGTATCGGCATTGCTGTCATGAATGTAACCGATGCGAGCGCTGACGCATCTCTTTCTCGCAGCGATAGGGCGCTGTACCGTGCCAAAGAAAGTGGTCGCAACCGTATTGAAATTTTCGTTGAATAGCGCACATCCTTGGCAGGAGCACTTTTAACTTTAGCCCTGCACCAATACCCCATCCGCCAGTTGCAACACACGCTGCATGCGGCCGGCCAGATCCGGATCGTGGGTAACCACCAGAAAGCTGGTGCCGTGCTGTTGATTCAGTGCCAGCATCAGTTCCTGGATGCCTTCAGCGGTATGACGATCGAGGTTGCCGGTCGGTTCATCGGCCAGCACGCAGGCGGGTTGCGTAACCAGCGCACGGGCAATCGCGGCACGCTGGCGTTCACCGCCGGAAAGTTCGCCAGGGGAGTGATCGAGGCGATGTGTGAGGCCGACTTCCTTGAGCACCTTGGCGGCCCGTTCGCGCGCTTCTGCGGTGGGCATGCGCCGGATCAGCAGCGGCATGGCGACGTTATCCAGCGCAGTGAATTCGGGTAGCAGGTGGTGAAACTGGTAGACGAAGCCGAGCGATTCGTTGCGTAGTTTGCCGCGCTCGGTTTCGCCCAGATGTTGAATATCGCGCCCCATGATTTCCACGCTGCCACTGCTGGCGTCATCGAGCCCGCCCAGCAGGTGTAACAGGGTGGATTTACCCGAGCCCGAGGCGCCCATGATGGCGATGCGCTCACCCGCTTCCACCACCAGGTTGACGCCGGCCAAAACGCGCACGTCCAGCCTGCCCTGACGATAGGTTTTTTTCAGATCGCGGCAGGCAATCACTTGCTTATTCATAGCGCAAAGCCTCCGCCGGATTGGTGCGCGATGCGCGCCAGCTCGGGTAAATGGTCGCCAGCCAGGACAACACCAGCGCCACAATGCCAATTACCCATACGTCGTGCCACTCCAGTTTGGAGGGCAGCTCGCTGATCTGATACACGTCGGACGACAGAAAATGGACGCCAAAGGTGCGTTCGATGAACGGTACAACGGTGCCGATATTGAGTGCCAGCAATACGCCCGACAGCAATCCCATGGCGGTGCCGATCAAACCGATAATCGCGCCCTGCACCATGAAGATTTTCATGATGCTGCCCGGCGATGCGCCCAGCGTGCGCAGGATGGCGATGTCCGGCTGTTTATCGGTGACCACCATCACCAGCGTGGACACAATATTGAACGCGGCGACCGCCACGATCAGCAGCAGGATGATGAACATCACGCGTTTTTCCATCTGTACCGCGCTGAAGAAACTGGTGTGTGATTGTGTCCAGTCACGGATGGAATAATCGCCATTCAACATGGTGGTGAGTTTTCTGGCTACTTGCGGCGCCCGATCTAAATCGTCAAGTTTCAGGCGCAGGCCGGAGACATGGTCACCGGTGCGGAACAGCTTCTGCGCATCCTGCAGATTAATCAATGCCAGGCCGGAGTCGTACTCGTACATGCCGATCTGGAAAATGCCCACCACCTTGAACTGCTTCAAGCGCGGTATCATGCCCGCAGGAGTGATCTGTCCCTGTGGCGTAATCACCGTCACTTTATCGCCCAGCTGCGCCCCCAGTATGCGCGCCAGGTCGGCACCCAGCACGATCCCCCACTCGCCCGGACGCAGCGCCGCGAGGCTGCCCACGCGCATCTTGTGGCCGATGTCGGTCACGCTGTCCTCCTGATCCGGCAGAATGCCGCGCACCACCGCGCCCTGCACCGCCTGATCGTAGGCCAGCAAGCCCTGCCCCATCACATAAGGCGCAGTAGCTTGCACCTCCGGCTCCTTGCGGCTTTCGGCAGCGACTTTTTGCCAGTCGGCCAGGGTATTGTCGAAGCCGGTGATCTCGATATGCGCCGCCACCCCCAGAATGCGGCTGCGCAGTTCGTCCTGAAAACCATTCATCACCGACAGCACGACAATCAGCGCCGCCACACCCAGCGCAATGCCGAGCATGGAAATCAGCGAAATGAAGGAAATGAAATGATTGCGACGCTTGGCGCGGGTGTAGCGCAAGCCAATGTAAAGTTCGTATGGGCGCACGGGAAATTTGAGTTGAATTTGCTGCCAGCAGTGTGCCACAGGCGCACGTCTGCCGCCAGAAAATCGCGCATC
>JANMKH010000434.1:0-5736 GCA_031371965.1 Sulfuriferula sp. | reverse complement strand
AACGCGATGCGTCGAGCACCGCCATGATCAGGGCGCGCGCGGTATTCGGGTGTTTGGCGACCCATTCGGCGCTGGTGCCGAGAATTTTCTCCGGGTGGTCTTTCCAGATTTCCTGGGTGGTGACGGCGGTGAAACCGATCTTGTCGTGGATGGCGCGGGCATTCCACGGCTCACCCACGCAAAAGCCATCCATGTTGTCCACGCGCATGTTGGCCACCATTTGCGGCGGCGGTACGGTAATCACCTTGGCTTCGGTGAACGGGTTGACGCCGTAGGTCGCCAGCCAGTAATACAGCCACATGGCGTGTGTGCCGGTCGGAAATGTCTGGGCGAAAGTGTATTCGCGCGGCTCGGCCTTGATCAGCTTGGCGAGGCTGACGCCGTCTACCGCGCCTTTGTTCTTGAGCTGGTCGGATAGCGTAATCGCCTGGCCGTTGTTGTTCAGCGTCATCAGGTTAGCCATGTCTTTCTTCGGCCCGCCGATACCCATGTGCACGCCGTAAATCAGACCATACAGCACGTGTGCCGCATCCAGTTCGCCGTTCACCAGCTTGTCGCGCACGGCGGCCCAGGAGGCTTCCTTGCTGGGGATGATTTTGATGCCGTATTTTTTGTCGAAACCCATCACGCTGGCGATGACTACCGAGGCGCAATCGGTCAGTGGAATGAAGCCGATTTTGACCTCGGTTTTTTCCGGTGCGTCGGAGCCGGCGGCCCAGGCGCCGCTGCGTACGCCGGGTGCGACCAGATTCATCAGCGCGGCAGCACCGAGGATGCCGGTGGATTTTTTGAGGAAATCACGGCGCGTGTTTTCCGGGGTGGAAAGGGTGACATCAATATGGCTATCGTGCGGCTGGTTGCTCATTGTGGCTGCTCCGTATGTGCGTGCAGATTGCCGTCGCCGGGTTTCTGCAGAATCAATATAAATGCGCTTGCGGAGTGCCGCCCGCCGTTGGACAGGACTCAGAGGCTATAGAGCAAGGCCCGTGCCTGTTTGAAATAAATTTGGAAAGCTAATGATTTGTATGAACTAAATAGCGAATTCAGAGAAACAGGACGGAGACGGGCGTTGTAAAGTGTGCTCGATGACAGTGCGCGCTATCCGCGCTTTGGCACAATGATGGTTCAGCCGCGCTGGCCTAGCTGTTGCAGAATGGACTCGGCGATTTCCACCAGGCGGCGGTTTTCGGACATAGCGGCACGGCGCATGGCGTGGTAAGCGGCATCCTCGGACAGGCCCTGATGCGCCATGAGTTTGGATTTGGCAGCATCAATCACATTGCGCTCATGCACCTTGCGCGCAGTTTCTGTGGCGGCCTGTAACAGAAGTTGATGTTCTTCAAAACGTACCCGCGCCACTTCCAGGATCGGACGGATGCGTTCGGTATCCAGGCCGTCCACGACATAGGCCGATACGCCGGCCTTGAGCGCCGCGCGGATGGATTCACTGGCGTCATCCGGGGTAAACATGACCACCGGACGCGGGCAGTCGCGGGTGGCAATGCACAAGTGTTCAAGGGTATCGCGGTCGGGTGAATCGGTACCCATGATAATGACGTCTGGCGCATGCTTGGCGACTGCTGCGGCAAGATCAAATGCCGAACTTACTACGTCGGCTACCGTATAGCCTTGATCGCGAAATGCCCGTTCCAGCTGGGTGGCGCGGGTAGCGTCATGATCAGCAATCAGTACAGTCAACATGGCGCATCCTTACAAATACAAAATGACTAGCTACCGGATCAAGCAAACACCGTGCTTAACCCACGATCAACAAATAAATCAGTAACAAATTGAGCACAATGGAAAACACCGCCAGTGTCTGCCAAACCGTTGCCCTGTCGCGTGCCATTAGCGGCGTACGGCGCGGTGCACCGAGCGGGCGGAGTTCGCCTTGTTCCAGCGCCAGCAGCATTTCTTCGGCAGTCTCAAAACGATTTTCAGGGCTAGGTGCAACCGCTTTCAACAACAGGTTTTCCAGCCATTGCGGGATCTCCGGGCGGTAGCGTGTGGGTGGGGACGGATCGCCAAATCGGGGATGCTGAAACGGCTCGATTTCGCCATAAGGATATTTGCGCGTGAGCAGGTAATACAGCGTGACCCCGGCAGCATACAAATCACTTTGTACCGTAGCGGCACCGCCGGTGATCAGCTCGGGCGCCATGAAACTGGGGGTGCCCGCACCGCCGCCCGTGTCATGCAGACTGCTGCTGGCGGCGACACCAAAATCCAGAATGCGCAGCTTGCCGTCTTCGCCCAGGTGCAGGTTGGCGGGCTTGATGTCGCGGTGCAGGATGTTGAGCCGGTGCAGCACACCCAGCCCCTTGGCCAGGCGGATGCCGGTTTGCGTGGCTTCAGCGATGGAAAAATGCCGGCCGGCGTCCAAGTGTTGCTGTAGCGTGGCGCCCGCGTGCCAGCTCATCACGTAGTACAGCGCCGAGCGTTCATCTCCCGCCAGCGGCAATACCTGCGGGAAGTAATGGGCGATGACCTTCTTCGCCAGCCACTCTTCCTGGATCAGCGCAGTGGTAAATTCGGGTTGGTTGGCAGCCAGTGGAGGCAGCGTTTTCAATACCCACAGACGCCCGTCGCTGCGCTTGCGCACCTTGTAGAGAATGGACATGCGTGACTCGTGCAACACCTCGATCACTTCAAAATCATCCAGCCGGATCCCGGGTTTGAGCCGGGGCGGTACCGGCAGGCGATGCTCGGCGGCGAGGTGGTCGCGCAGGTTATTTTCTGCCACGGCATCCACGCGCACCACCACGGCGCTGGCGTTGTCCTGGCCGCCCTGTTTGTGCGCCAGCCTGACCAGTTCGTCGGCGGCCAGCGCCGGGTTGCGGTGCAGGTTGAGCACAGTATGCATACCCAGGTCGCCGAGCGGCTCCCATACCCCGTCCGATACCAGCACAAACACATCACCGCCCTGCAACGCACCTTCGGCAAAGTCCGCCATCAGATGGCTGTCCAGCCCTACCGCCCGCTTGAGCACGTGGCGCATATCGGGCCTATCCCAGACGTGATCGGTGGTGAGCTGGGTGAAGGTCTCGCCGCGCAACCGGTAGATGCGTGAATCGCCCACGTGTGCCAGATGGTAGCGTTGACCACGCAGCACCAGCGCCGACAGCGTGCATGACATGCCGGCCAGGTCGCGGCGCGTGGTGGCCTGGGAAATCAGCCAGCGGTTGATGGCGCCGAGCACTTTGTCCAGCGCATGTTGCACCTCCCAGGTGTCGGGCGTGGCGTAGTAGTCGGCGAGCAGTCCGCGCACCGTGTACTCCGCTGCTTCGCGCCCTCCCGCAGTGCCCGACACACCATCCGCCAGCACTGCCAGCGCGCCCTTATCAGTCAGCTCGGCGCCCTCCGGCGTGACGAATCCGCAAAAATCCTCGTTGCGCTCGCGTGGTCCGGTGACGGAAGTGTGGGCTATGGTGAGTTGCAGGGGCATGGAAGAAACCTAATAGACGGGACTGACAGGATAACCCGGAGGTGAGTAATTTGATTTCCAGCGCGAGTCCTGCCCTTTCTGATGGCCTAAATGCGTGCACCCGCCACGCCCGGTGCACCCCACGTGGTACGCCAGCGGGTTTTGACCTTGACCAGCCCGACCAGGGCCACCAGTGCCAGGCAGGCAAAAATGATAAAGCCGGTCTGGTAGCTGCCGGTGAGTTGGCGCGAATAACCCAGACTGGAAGCGAGATAAAAGCCGCCTACGCCGCCCGCCATGCCGACCAGGCCAGTCATTACGCCAATTTCGCGACGGAAGCGTTGCGGCACCAGCTGGAATACTGCGCCGTTGCCCATGCCCAGCGCCAGCATCGCCGGTACGATCACCGCCAGCGCCAGCATGGGCGTGGGCATGCCAACACTCACTGCGAGCAGGAACAGTGCAGACAAGCTGTACATGATGAGCAGGCTGCGGATGCCGCCGATACGATCCGCCAACATGCCGCCGAAGGGGCGTACCAGCGAACCGGCGAATACGCAGGCGGCAGTGAAATAGCCGGCGGTGACCGGTGACAGACCGTATTGCGTATTGAAATAGATGGTGAGGCTGGACGCCAGCCCGACAAAGCCGCCGAAGGTGACGCTATAGAAGAACATGAACCACCATGCATCCTTGTCGCGCAACACATGCAGATACTCAGCCATGGATTTGGCGGGTGGGCATTCCGGGCTGTCCTTGGCGAACAGCAGATATACCGCCAGCGCCACCCCGAGCGGAATCAGTGCCAGGCCGAACACATTGTTCCAGCCGAATGCCACCGCCAGTCCGGGCGCGAACAAAGCCGCCAGCGCAGTGCCGGAATTGCCCGCCCCGGCAATGCCCAGCGCGGTGCCCTGATGCTGCGGCGGATACCAGCGCGACGCCAGCGGCAACGCCACTGCAAACGCTGCCCCGGCAAAGCCGAGCAGCATGCCCAGAATCAGGATCTGCTGGTAGCTGTGGATACCGCCCAGCCAGGCCCAGCCCAGGCTGCTGATCACGATGAGTTGACCAATCAGCCCGGCTTTTTTGGGTTTGAGATGATCCACCAGCACCCCCATGACGATGCGCAACAGCGCGCCGGCCAGAATCGGCGTGGCCACCATCATGCCTTTCTGTGCGGCGTTCAGCCCCAGATCATTGGCAATCTGCACGCCGAGCGGGCCCAACATCACCCACACCATGAAGGACAGGTCGAAATACAAAAAGGCGGCAAACAGCGTGGGCGTATGCCCGGCTTTCCAGAATGATTGATTCATTTTCAGCTTCCTGCGGTCACGGTTATTTTAAATCCGGCGCTCTACGGGCCGCCGCTCAGCACGCTTTAATGCAATGCGCGTGCCAAGTATTTAAAACATCAGCAAGATGCTGTTTATAAAAAGAGTTTAATTTTTAATTGCAGATATTTTCCGGCAAAAACGGCAATCGCGCCTCTGCTTGGTGCGCGAGCAAGCGCCGCTGCACCGAACCGGTGAAAAGACGCAGCCGATATGGCTGCCTGCGAACGCGGTAATTCGTTAAAATACCTTGTTCGTCAATGCATGGTGCGCCAGCAAATACATTGCCGCATTCCACGACTGTCCAGGCATGCCGCTTGGCTCGCCGGTCTTGCCATGGAACCATTCGTTGAACTGCCAGCTATTTACAGCGTTGACTTGGGCGAGCCTTTCCAACACATTCTCTGCGAGTTGCGTCTTGCCGAGAGCCGCAAGTGCCATCGACCAGAACCCACCGATGAATGGCCACGCGCCGCCGTTGTGATACTGGAATTCAAGGTTCTGGCGGTGACGCCCCATATAGGAACGCCACAACGGATCGGTGCTGGTGATGGGGTCGAGCACGCTTGCTCCCGGCCACGGTTGATTCACTGAGGCTTGCTGCAAGGCATGCAGGATGCGGTTGGCAGGACCATCATCGGCGAGGCCGAACAGGATAGCGAGCAGGTTACCCAACACGTCACCCTCTTCGCCCCAGAAGGAAAAATTGACGAAGCTCAGGTAGAGCTCCCCACGCTTGGCACCGTTGCGCACATAGTGGGTGAGTAATCGTAGCCGTTGGTAGTCCGGCCTCTGGTTGGAGAAGGGGTAAAACAGATGGTTGAAGTGAAATTTTGTTTGCTGCGCGTGAGGGAGTCCATACAGGCGCTTCACGTAGTACCAGAGGGTGTTGCTGTACAGCACGAAACCGGAGCGTGGCATGATGTCGGCCCAGTCGCTGGCCTCGTCTTGCCGCACCAGGAAAATCTGCGGGTG
>JANMKH010000427.1:0-2837 GCA_031371965.1 Sulfuriferula sp. | reverse complement strand
TGCGCGCCGTGCGCGTTATGCCGAATACGCGCAACTCGATACCGACTTCATTGCTCTGGCTCACCATCGCGACGATCAGGCCGAAACACTCCTGTTGCAATTGCTGCGCGGTGCGGGGGTCAAAGGGCTGGCGGCGATGCCAGTGTTACGTGAAGCGACCAATCATCCCGCCTATATACGCCCGCTGCTGGATATCGATCGCAGCGAGATTGAAGCTTGGGCGAGACAACATGCACTGCAATGGGTGGAAGACGAAAGCAACCGGAACACCCATTTCAATCGCAATTTTTTACGCCATCGCGTGCTGCCGCAATTGGGTGAGCGATTCCCGGCATGGCGCGCCACGCTTGCCAGGAGCGCGCAAAACCTTGCCGAAGCTGCCGACCTGCTCGATCAGCTCGCCGCGCTCGACGCTACAGACAGTATCCGCAACCAGCGCCTGAACTGCGCTCAACTGGCTGCCCTGCCCCCGGCTCGTGCGCGTAATCTGCTGCGCTATTTTCTTGCGCGCAATGATATTCCCATGCCCAGTCAGGCGCGGCTCGCCACCATGCTGGAACAACTCACCCACGCCAGTGCGGATAGCCGACCATGCATTCTGCACGCCAGTTGGGAGCTGCACCGCTACCAAGGCTGGGCACACCTCACAGCCCGGCTACCCTCTCACGTTGCAAATCTGCATTGGCCCTGGCAAGGCGAAACGCAGCTGCCCCTCGGAGAACTTGATGGCATCCTGAAATTAACTCCTGCTATCGGCCAGGGACTGGACCGCACCAAACTCGACCAGGCATCCATCACCATCCGTTTACGGCAGGGTGGTGAACACTTCCGTCCCGACTGCCAGCGCCCGCGCCGTAGCCTGAAAAATTTACTGCAGGAATACGCCATCCCGCCCTGGCAACGCGATCGTCTGCCGCTGCTGTATTGCGGCGAAACGCTGGTGTGGGTTGCCGGAATCGGTGTGGATTGTGCCTGGCAGGCCCCGGCAGATACAGCAGGAATACAACCCGAATGGAATAACAATACCCGCTAAGCCTTTATTTTATCGGCATTTCGTGGTATTTTAATCGGGATTTTCAACCCTAAAAACCTCTTAAAATTCACGGAGTACCGCAATGGCTGTCGAACGCACCCTTTCCATCATCAAACCCGATGCAGTGGCCAAAAATGTAATCGGTAAAATTTACCAACGCTTTGAAGATGCCGGGCTGAAAATTATCGCCGCACGCATGATGCATTTGTCCCGCAATGAAGCCGAAGGCTTTTATGCCGTCCACCGCGAGCGTCCTTTCTTCAAGGATCTGGTCGATTTCATGATTTCCGGCCCGGTGATGGTACAAGCACTGGAAGGCGAAGGGGCGATCCTTAAAAACCGCGACCTGATGGGCGCAACCGACCCGAAAAAAGCGGCTCCTGGTACCATCCGCGCCGATTTTGCTGCCAGCATCGATGCCAACGCCGTGCATGGCTCCGACGCCGCAGAAACCGCTGCAGTGGAAATCGCCTACTTTTTCCCTGCGCTGAACGTTTATTCGCGTTAAACAGTCCTAATCGGCTTACAACTCCACCATCGTCCAGCCATGCTTGTTAACCTTCTCGATTACGACCTGCCCGGGCTTGCCGCTTATTTCGCCGAACTCGGCGAAAAACCGTTTCGCGCCAAGCAGGTGATGCGCTGGATGCATCATTTCGGCGCAGCGGATTTCGCTGAAATGAGCGATCTGGCCAAATCCTTACGCGAGAAACTGGGACGGCTGGCAACGGTGGCGCCACCCAGCATGATGGCAGAGCAGGCGTCCACTGACGGCACACGCAAGTGGCTGCTGGACGTAGGCAGCATGAACGGAGTGGAAACCGTATTCATCCCGGATGGCACGCGCGGCACACTGTGCGTATCGTCGCAAGTCGGCTGTGCACTGGAGTGCACGTTCTGCTCTACCGGCCGGCAGGGCTTCAACCGCAACCTGTCGGTGGCAGAAATCATCGGCCAGCTGTGGTGGGCGAACCACGCGATGGGACGCGACCCGAAAGGCGAGCGCATCATCACCAACGTGGTGATGATGGGCATGGGCGAGCCATTGGCGAACTATACCAACGTGGTCACCGCGCTCAATATCATGCTCGACGACCATGCCTACGGTCTGTCGAGGCGTCGGGTTACGGTAAGCACCTCCGGGCTGGTGCCAGCCATGGATCGGCTGCGCGAGGATTGCCCGGTGGCGCTGGCAGTTTCATTGCATGCCCCCAATGACAAGCTGCGCGACGTGCTTGTGCCGATCAATCAGAAATATCCGCTGGCCGAACTGATGGCGGCTTGTCTGCGCTATCTGGAAAAAGCCCCGCGCGATTTTGTCACGTTCGAGTATGTGATGCTCGACGGCATCAACGACCAGCCCGAACACGCACGCCAGTTGATTGATCTGGTGCGCGACGTGCCGTGCAAATTCAACCTGATCCCGTTCAACCCGTTCCCGGATTCCGGTTACCGCTGTTCGCGCGGCGATGCAATACGCCGTTTTCGCGATATGCTGATGCAGGCGGGCCATATCGTGACCACCCGTAAAACCCGTGGTGACGACATCGATGCCGCCTGCGGCCAGCTG
The DNA here is from genome assembly GCA_031371965.1 of Sulfuriferula sp. Taxonomy (GTDB): domain Bacteria; phylum Pseudomonadota; class Gammaproteobacteria; order Burkholderiales; family Sulfuriferulaceae; genus Sulfuriferula. The sequence continues at coordinate 234 of JANMKH010000427.1, read as the reverse complement.
GCCGGACAAGTACAGGATAAAACCCGGCGGGTTATGCGCCGAATGGAGGTATCACATTGAATAAATTTGCTGTTCTGCTCATTACCTTGCTGCTGGCCGCCTGCGCGCAGCCACCAAGTGGCGACGCGCTCAATTCACAGCAGACTTCCACCAGCAATGTGAGCGAAGCACAAAATCGCGCACGCGTGCATACCGAGCTTGCTGCCGACTATTTCACCCGCACCCAGTATGCAA
>JANMKH010000410.1:0-3558 GCA_031371965.1 Sulfuriferula sp. | reverse complement strand
AGTACCTGTTCCTCCTTGAGATTATGCTGTTGCAGCATGATCAGCAGGGTTTCGGAAAGCCCCGCATATTCATCCGCATCCTGCGCTGCAACGGCAGCGGCCATGTGTGTAAACAGATCGCGCATTTGTTCATGCTCCATGCGCATCATCCGTGTGGGGCCCATGGTGTTTCCCGTTTCGCGTTCGAATGCTGGGAACAACACCTGCTCCTCCATCCCGAAGTGATGGACCATGGCGGAGTGGAACTGTTCAAAACTCGCAGTTGTGGCAGGCCAGTCTTGCTTTGCCGCGAATTCCTCCGCCATAGCGAAATAGTCATCGCACTGGCGATGATCCGAAGCGAGATAGTTGCTGATTGTTTCCACGGCATACTCCTTGTCTTTGTGTCCGTTTAAGTGCTGTTTGCGGAGTGCAAGTATGCAAGTTTCTGAACGCGAAGCACCTTGACTTATATCAAGTTTTCCTTGATTGCTGTGCTGAATGATCTTTCAGACAGGGCACGGAGCACGCACGGAAACCAGGCTGCCCGCAGCGGCAGGTGTCTCGTCAGCCGGGCTTGCCGTCGGCGCGCGGTCGCCAGTAATTGGGAATGTAGTGCGCCGCCCACGGAACCAAGCAGGCTAGCCAGACCAAGCCCGCCAGCAGGTACAAATCCGGCGCCAGACGGGCGGCTGCGGGGACGATGTCGGCCAGCACCCGGATCAGTGCCGAGCCTTGAAACCCGATAAACAGCAGCCAGGTGAGCCGGTCCAGCACCAGCGGCTGGCCGGCATGGCCGAGCGTGACGCGCGAGACCATGCCCAGCACCATGCTGGCGAAATAGCCGATGGTCAGCGCGTGCAGCGGTGCCAGGCCGAACCACGCCAGCTCGCCCGCGCTCACAAAAAGTGCCAGGCTCTGCGCGCCGAACAGCAGCATGGCCAGACCCAGCCAGACAAACGCGATATGCAGCACCGCCAGCAGGCTGACGCGGAAGCTGCGCAGCAATCCCCAGGTGAAAGACAAATACAGCGCGCAAGCGGCCAGCGGCAGGTCGGCCAGCCACAGGTAGGCGTGAGCTTCCCGCAGCAGCAATACCCCATGCCCCGCTGTACAAGCGAGCATCAGCCAGAGTATCCAGTACGGCCTGACCACCACGTAGTTTTCCAGCACCCGGCTGGAAAAGAACGGGATCATGCGATGGTTCACGGTCATGACAATCGGCAGCAGGAAAAACCAGATGCCGGCAGTGCGGGCGAAATCCAGCAGCAGGGCTTGCCCGGTCAGCAGCCACAGCAGATAGGCAGCCATCCCGAGCCAGCCGAATACCAGCGCTACGCTGGTCACGGCCGGGTGGCGCTTGTCCTGGCGCGGTGCATTGAACAGGACGCGCAACAACGCATACACCGCTATGCCCCATCCGGCCAGCATCACCGCCACACCCGCAGCAGCGATCGGTTTCCCCACCGCCAGGCCGAGGTAAAACAGCACAACGCCTCCCGCCATTAGCAGGCTGGCGCTGAAGGCATGACGCGGTGGAATTTTTCCCGCATTCATCCAGTTGGGATAAGTGGTGAACAGAAAGCCGAAAATAAAAAACGGGAAAAAGCCATACATCATCAAAAATGCATGCGCCCAGACTGGCGCGATACTCCATGCCATCGCGCTGCCTGCGATACCGTAACGCCCGGCCAGATCGAACACCCACCACAGCATTGCCGCCACGCCCTGCAGCGCTCCAATCATGAACATACTGCGGTGAGGCGCGGCAGCGATCTGCTGCCAGACTGATAGAGGCTTGTTCATAGTGCCTTCCTTGCTAGCGCCGCTCGTCTTGGGAAAATCGAAGTCAACTGTAGCCATTTTTTGCATGTTAACGTGCGCAGCGCACCCAAACCTTGATCTATATCAAGTCGGTGTATCAGTGATTAACGTATCCTGATCTCATTAATTACCGATAGGAATGCGACCCCCTGCTTTGCAGGGTGAAGATGATGGCGCTTTCGGACTACATCCACACATTCGGACAGTTCATGCTGCGGCGCCATGGCCAGCGGGTGCACAAGATCGCGCTTGACGCCGGTTTTACCTGCCCCAACCGGGACGGCAGCAAAGGCATCGGCGGCTGCACATTCTGTAATAACGCTTCGTTCAGCCCCAACGGCCGTAACGCGCCTTCCATTTCCAGCCAGCTTGCCTCCGGGCGGCGCGCGATCGCCAGGCGCACCCGCGCGCGGCGCTTCATTGCCTACTTCCAGGCCTATACCAATACCTACGCCAGCGTGCAGCAGCTGGACACACTTTATCGGGAAGCCCTCTCCGAGCCGGACGTGATCGGCCTGGCGGTGGGCACGCGCCCGGATTGCGTGCCGGATGCGGTGCTCGACCTGCTCGCCGGTTACCGCGCAGAAGGCATGGAAGTGTGGCTGGAGCTGGGGTTGCAATCCGCGTTTGACGACACTCTCTCGCGCGTCAACCGCGGGCACGGTTTGTCGGAATACCAGACCGCCGTGGTAGCCGCCAGACAACGCGGCATTCCGGTGTGCGCCCACCTTATCATTGGCTTGCCCGGCGAAAGCGACGCGCACTACCACGCCAGCCTCGATACGGTGCTGGCGCTGGGAGTGGACGGCCTGAAGCTGCATCCGTTGCACGTGGTGAAAGGCACCTTGCTGGCGAACCAGTGGCGCCACGGCGAATATTCACCTCTCGCTATGAGCGACTACCTGCGCATCGCCGCCGACCTGATCGAGCGCACGCCGGAGCACATTGTGTTCCATCGGGTGACCGGCACGGCGGCCAAAGATATCCTGCTGGCCCCAACCTGGTGCTCGCAAAAATGGAATGTACTAAACGGAATCGAAGGCGAACTGCGGCGGCGCGAACACCGCCAGGGCCAGCTCGCGCAGGATCAATACTATGCAAAGGACCGGGCTTATGTCGTCTGAAGCAAAGCTGGACCTGGTGTGTCCGGCAGGCAGTTTGACTGCTTTGAAAGCTGCGGTGGATAACGGCGCCGATTGCGTTTACATCGGTTTCCGCGACGGCACCAACGCGCGCAATTTCGCCGGTCTGAATTTCGACGCCAGCACCGCGCGTGAGGGCATACGTTTTGCCCATGCGGCCGGGGCAAAAGTTTTGGTGGCGTTGAATACTTACCCGCAAACCGGGAATTGGCAACGCTGGCAGGATGCGGTGGATATGTCCGCAGACCTGGGTGTGGATGCAATTATTGTGGCTGATCTGGGACTGCTGCACTACGCCGCCCAACATCATCCGCAACTGCGCCGCCATTTGTCGGTGCAGGGTTCCGCCACCAACTACGAGGCGATCAATTTTTACCAGCAACAGTTCGGTATCAGCCGCGCCGTGCTGCCGCGTGTACTTTCGATGGCGCAGGTTGAACACCTACGCAAAAATACGTCGGTGGAAATCGAGGTGTTCGGTTTCGGCAGCCTGTGCGTCATGGTGGAAGGGCGTTGCGCGCTGTCATCTTACGTCACCGGGGAGTCGCCCAACACCTGCGGCGTGTGTTCTCCCGCCAAGGCGGTGCGCTGGAAACAAACCGCGCAAGGCCTG
>JANMKH010000371.1:0-8510 GCA_031371965.1 Sulfuriferula sp. | reverse complement strand
TATGGAGCAAGTTGGGTTTATTTCAGCTTGATTTCCTTATACAGCACATGCTTGCGTGCCTTGGGATCGAATTTCATGAATTCGAGCTTTTCCGGCGTGGTGCGCTTGTTCTTGCTGGTGGTGTAAAAATGTCCGGTCCCTGCGGTGGACTCGAGTTTGATTTTTTCGCGAATTTTGCTGGCCATGTTTTACTCCTTAAACCTTCTCGCCTTTGGCGCGCATTTCTTCGAGCACAACTTCAATGCCCTTTTTGTCGATAGTGCGCAACGCGGCAGTAGAGACGCGCAGGCGCACAAAACGGTTTTCTTGTTCAAGCCAGAAGCGGCGTGACTGCAAATTGGGCAGAAAACGACGTTTGGTCTTGTTGTTGGCGTGGGAAACGTTGTTTCCCGACATCGGCGCCTTGCCGGTAACTTGACATACACGGGCCATAATGACCTCCCTACGGAATTCGGAAAAACGCGATTTATACCACATTTAGATTGTCAACGTCAAAGCAATCCGCGTTCTGCAAACGATACAGCGCTGCCACTGCCCACCACAAAGTGGTCAATAACCCTTACATCCACCAGCGCCAGCGCGGCTTTGAGCGCTTGGGTCAGGTTCTCGTCGGCCCGGCTGGGTTCGGCAACGCCGGAAGGATGGTTATGTGCCAGGATCAGCGCGGCAGCATTGTGTGCCAGTGCGCGCTTGACCACTTCGCGCGGATATACGCTGGTTTGAGTGAGCGTGCCTCGGAACAGCTCTTCGACGGCAAGCACGCGGTTTTGCGTATCCAGAAACACCACGCAAAAGACTTCGTAGGTCTTGCCCGCCAGTGCTAGGCGCAGGTAATCGCGCACCGCGCCGGGAGAGGCGAGCGCATCGGTTTGACGCATGGATTCACCCAGTGCGCGCCTTGCCATTTCCAATACCGCTTGCAGTTGAGCATATTTGGCGTCACCCAGACCGTGGATGGCACAGAATTCGCCACGGCTGGCCGCAAACAGGCGGGTCAGGCTACCGAACTGATGCACCAGGTCGCGCGCCATATCCACCGCGCTTTTGCCCGACACGCCGGTGCGCAAGAAAATGGCCAGCAATTCGGCATCGCTTAGCGCCTGCGCGCCGCGCTGCAAGAGTTTTTCCCTGGGCCGGTCATCTTCAGGCCAGTCGCAAATCGCCATTCATCCCCCTAATCCCGTAAAATGTGCTTATTGTTCAAACCTTCAGCGCATTGGCGCAAAGCTATCATGCCGGATTTGCAACACAAACGCATTCTGTTGGGCATTACTGGCGGTGTGGCCGCGTATAAGGCAGCCGAATTGACACGTCTATTGGTCAAGGTCGGCGCGGACGTGCGCGTGGTAATGAGCGCGGCCGCCATGCAGTTTGTTACCCCGTTAACTTTCCAGGCGCTGTCCGGAAAGCCGGTGCTCACCCAGTTGTGGGATACGGACGTGGATAACGGTATGGCGCATATCGAATTCACACGGACGGTAGACGCGGTGCTGATTGCCCCGGCCAGTGCCGACTTTATCGCCAAGCTGGTACATGGTCTGGCGGATGATCTATTGTCGACTCTGTGCCTGGCACGCGCTTGCCCGCTACTGGTGGCACCCGCGATGAACCGGAAAATGTGGGAAAACCCGGCAACTCAGCGGAATATTCATCAGTTGCAAGCGGATGGCGTCACGTTGCTGGGGCCAACTGCTGGCGCACAGGCGTGTGGAGAAACTGGTCTGGGACGGATGCTGGAGCCGGCAGAATTGCTGGCGGGGCTCGGTGCCCATTTTCAGCCCAAACTGCTGGCCGGGCTACGTGTGCTGGTGAGTGCAGGCCCCACGCTGGAAATGATCGATCCAGTGCGAGCGCTCACCAACATCAGTTCCGGCAAAATGGGCTATGCGGTCGCACGCGCAGCGTATGAAGCCGGGGCAACAGTGACGCTGGTAAGTGGTCCCACATGCCGGGAAACGCCACTGGGCGTCACCCGGCTGTCAGTAACCAGCGCCGAAGAAATGGCGCAGGCAGTGGGAAGCGCGGCGAGTCATGCGGATATTTTTATTGGCGTGGCGGCGGTGGCGGATTACCGCCCGGCCACCTACGCGACCCACAAAATAAAAAAAAGCGAGCACACACTTACGCTCGATTTAATACCTAATGAAGATATTCTGCTGCAGATTGCGAGCCGTGCAGACGCCCCATTCTGTGTCGGTTTTGCAGCTGAAACCGAAAACCTACCGGAAAATGGCGAGGCCAAACGCCAACGCAAAAACTTACCTCTTTTAGTCGTCAACCGCGCCCAGGATGCGCTCGGCAGCGACGACAACGAATTGTTGCTGCTGGATGATGAGGGTAAGCATTTGCTGGCACATGCCGACAAACTGACGCTGGCGCGTCAACTCATCGCCCATATAGCCCAACTATATTTACACAAAACCAAGGGAAGCCATGCCACACCAAATTGATGTCAAGATTCTCGACGCACGACTGAACAATGACTTACCCGGCTATGCAACGCCCGGGGCTGCCGGCATAGATCTACGCGCCTGTATCGATGCAGCACTGGAACTGGCCCCAGGCCAAACCGAGTTGGTTCCGACTGGTATGGCGATCCATATTGGTCGAGCAGATCTGGCTGCGATGATCCTGCCGCGTTCCGGTTTAGGCCACAAACATGGCATCGTACTAGGCAATCTGGTAGGGCTCATCGACTCGGATTACCAGGGGCAACTGTTTGTTTCCATGTGGAATCGTGGCAATCAGCCTTTTGTTGTCAACCCGCTGGAACGGATCGCCCAACTGGTGATGGTGCCTGTGGTGCAAGTTGGATTTAATATTGTGGAAGAATTTTCTGCATCCGAACGCGGGGCGGGAGGTTTTGGTAGTACCGGACGGCACTAAGGCGACGATCTAATTCTCACGTTGAGGGGCGGGAGAATATCGATTATCAGCAATCAAAACGCCAGGCACGTTAATTGCTGTTAAGTTCCAGAACAAATTAACAGCTGGCCGCTAATGCAGGCCAATAACGAGTTAGCATTAACCTGGATGGATAGCAGACCCCTTATTATGAAACCCTCTTTAGCGCGATTTAGCATAGCGCTTTTTGCTGCGCTGGAGATAACCCTGATATTGACGATGTTGTCAGTGTATTGGGTTTCGAGCCCGGCACGTCACGCAGAATCCGCGCAGGCAGAAGGCTTGGTGATTGCCCAGCAGATTGAGGGCTTGGCTAAGGATGTTCACCAGACAGCGAAACTGATTGCCAGACATCCGCAGACCGTAGCCTGTTTAAAGAGCGGTGCAGAGGATCTTTGCCGTAATCAAGCGGCCAATCTTTATGCCCTCCACCAAGGTGCGCAAATCTTTTTGGTGCCAGAACCGGGAGTGGTAAGCCAGACCGGAGATGCGTCGGTGTTGCCGGAAGCCTACACGCGTTTTGTGGCGGGCCCGGAAGCGCAACCTGCCACCGCCGCCAGCATGAGCCTGACAGTCTCCGAGCCGGTGCTAGAAGGCACGACGCTGTTGGGCCATGTCATCCTTACTCAGGATGCGCCACATCTGCAAGACTTGTTCGATAACTTGCCATTGCCTGGAGGTTATCTGGAATTGCGCCAGTACACCCATCCAGACACCTATACCGTTGTGCGGCGGCGTGGCGACGAGAGCCTCAAGAGCGGGCCAGCGGTGCGGGAAATTACCTTGGCTGGAACGCCGTGGAAGCTCGAGTTATGGAAAGCCAGTCCTCAGCCTCTGGTCGAACTCCTGACTTATTTTACCGTATGGCTGGTATTGTCCGTGCTGCTGACAGCCATGGTGTGGCTGGTTTACCTGCGTTTACGTAACTGGGTCAGCGAAGATCTCAACACTATTGTCAATCTGATGACAGATATCCGCAGGCAACGAGTGCGTTCTACATACCAGGTCAATCTGACCGAATTTGAGAAACCGTTGGCGATGCTGGTCAAACTGGCACAGCTCACCGTGGGCAAGCAAAAAGAGACCGAATCTCAGGCCAGCCTGGATCACCTGTCGCAGGTATATAACCGGCGCAGTTTCGAAACCCGTCAAAGCGAGCTATTCAAAACACAGTCGCAAGGCCAGGTACATAGCTTATTGATTATCGACATCGACAACTTTAAATATGTAAACGATACCTACGGCCACGATGCGGGGGATCAACTCATTGTCCAGTTTGGCAAGGTGCTCAAGCTACATCTGCGCGCCAGTGATTTCGTGGCGCGCCTGGGCGGAGATGAGTTCTGTGTAATTTTTCCAAATACGCCACTGCCCCGCGCGATAGAACTGGCGGAACGCCTGCGCGGCAATTTGCCTGCTGTACTGGAACTGACTCCGGGTGTATTGCACCGCCTTAACTGGAGTGGCGGCATGAGTGAATACAGCCCCAAAGATTCCGCGGAAAACCAGGCGCTTATCCGCGCGGATGGCGCCCTTCTGGAAGCCAAACGCGGCGGACGCAACACCACGCGGATCAAGCCAGCCGCGTAGGGTTACCGTTGCGTACCTTTGCGCCACATTATTATCCCGGCCGCCCCCAGCAGCAAAGCGCATAGCAGCAACGCGGCATGATTACCCCAATCCACAAATGGCGTTGCACCCTGATACCCCTGAGCTGAACCATTGAGCGTAGCGCGGGTGAACAGCGGCAGCTCTTGCAGTACTCGTCCCTGCGTATCAATAATGGCCGTCGCGCCGGTATTGGTGGCGCGCAGCATGTAGCGCCCGGTTTCCAGTGCGCGCATCTGGGAAATCTGCATATGTTGCCATGGCGCCACCGAATCGCCGAACCATGCATCATTGCTGACGTTCACCAGCAACGTGGCGCGCGGCAGTTGGTGAATGATTTCTTCGCCGAACACGTCCTCGTAACAGATATTCATGGCCACGTGCTGGCCCGCCACCGGCATTGGTACTTGATAGGCATCACCGCGTGCGAAATCAGAAAGCGGGATATGCAGCACATTGATAATCCATCCGAACAGCCATTTCGCCGGGATGTATTCGCCGAATGGCACCAGGTGAGATTTACGGTAAGTGTGCGTGGATGCGGTACCAAAGCTCAGCACGCTGTTAAAGTAGCGGCCATCCGGGAATTGTTCCGGCATCCCTACCAGCACGTCGCCACCATGGGCGCGCGCAGTTTCTGCCAAATCATTCAGATAGCTGGCCGGCACCTGGTCGTAAAATACCGGAATGGCGGTTTCCGGCAGGATGATAAGCCGGCCTGGACTGGCAGCCACCATTTCGCGGTAATCGCGCAGTGTGCTGACCACCTTTTCCGGCTGCCATTTCATATCCTGGGCAATATTGCCCTGCAACAGGCTCACTGCGACCGGCGCACCAACAGGCTGCGTCCAGTGAATCTGACCCAAACCCCAACCCGCCAGCCACAGCGCTGCGGCCATCAGCACATAGCGCAAGCGCCCCAGCGCCAATACCGCTGCGCTTAGCGCCAGTATCAGCGATACGCCATACACACCTAGCAGCGGGGCAAAACCCGTCAGCGGGCTGGCCGGTACTTGCGAATAACCGATGGCGAGCCAGGGAAAACCGGTAAAAATCCAGCCGCGCACCCATTCCCCGACTACCCATAGCGCGGGTACAGCCAATAGCCAGCGCGCCACGCCGGCATTGCGCAAACCGTGCTGCAAGCCGCCCACAGCGGCGGGAAACAAGGCGAGAAACGCACAGAACAGGGCCGTCGCCAGCAATGCAAGCGGCATTGGCAAGGCCCCTTAGGTATGCAGGCTGATGTATATCCAGGACACGCCGCTGCCGAAATAGCCCAGCCCGAATAAAAATCCGCTGAGCGTTGCCTGGCGCGCGCTATGTTGGTGTCGCCATAGCCAGATCAGCCCGGCCAGGCTGAACAGGGGGATGACAAACGCATAAAACGGTGCAAAACCGAATACGCTGACCGCGCCCAGCAACGGCGCGGCGATGAAATGCCAGCGCGGAACACGCAGAGGGTGTGCCAAATCAAGCCGCTCCGCGCATCCGAGGCGCAATCTGCTGCTCGGCGGCAAAGTCCAACATACGCTGGATAGAGCGCACGGCACGGCTGCGAACCGGCTCGGTAATATGGATTTCGTTATCCCCGGATTCCAGCACCTGCGCCAGTTTCTGCAGTCCGTTCATCGCCATCCATGGGCAATGTGCGCAACTGATACAGGTCGCGCCTGTTCCCGCGGTCGGGGCTTCGAGGAAGATTTTGCCGGGTGCAACCGCCTGCATTTTGTGAAAAATGCCATTATCGGTGGCAACGATAAAGGTCTGGTTGGGCAGGGTTTGCGCAGCGTGGATCAACTGCGTCGTGGAGCCCACCACATCGGCCAGCGCAATCACTGCGGCGGGCGACTCCGGGTGTACCAGCACTGCGGCGTCCGGGTAAGCGCGTTTCATTTTTTGCAGCGCCTCGGCCTTGAATGCCTCATGCACGACACACGCACCCTGCCACAACAGCATGTCGGCGCCGGTGGTTTTTTGCACATAATCACCGAGATATTTGTCCGGTGCCCACAGGATTTTTTTGCCCTGTTTAAGCAAGTGCTCGACGATTTTTACCGCCGTGCCTGAGGTCACCACCCAGTCGGCGCGTGCTTTTACCGCAGCCGAAGTGTTGGCATACACCACCACGACACGTTCCGGATGCTGATCGCAGAATGCAGAAAACTCATCGGCAGGGCAGGCCAGATCGAGCGAGCAGTTGGCTTGCAGATCCGGCATCAACACGCGCTTCTCCGGGTTAAGGATTTTCGCGGTTTCACCCATGAATTTAACACCCGCCACAATCAGCGTGTGAGCGGCATGGGCATGACCAAAACGCGCCATTTCCAGCGAATCCGAAACACAACCTCCGGTCTCTTCAGCCAGATCCTGTATGTCTGCAGAAGTATAGTAATGCGCCACCAGCACCGCGTTTTGCTGCCGCATCAGTTGCTTGATGCGCGCGATGAGTGTTGCGCGTGCGCTGTCGGTAAGCTGCTCTTCCACCATCGGCGGCGCAATGATATTGGGCGCTTTGGGCATCTGGATCAGGGGCATGATGTTCATGGTCGGCCTCACTTGATATAGAGCACCGCGCCGGGGTGCTGCACGCGGTAGAGTTTTGCCGGGCGGTGGTTACCCACCCGGCGGCTGGTGCCGGTTTCGCTGATGAGATCAAGCGCCAGGATGTGCTTGCGGAAATTGCGCTTGTCCAGCGCCTCGCCGCGTATGGTTTCGTAGACTTTTTGCAATTCGCCCAGAGTGAACTCCTGTTGCATGAATCCGAATGCCACGGTGGAATAATCCAGCTTGGCGCGCAGCCTGTGCTGGGCCAGTGCAATCACCTCGCGATGGTCGAAAGCCAGTTCCGGCAGCGCATCCATCGCGAACCAGGCGACTTCCGCCGCATCCGATCCGGCCACCGGGGAGAGAATTTCGCTGGGCGCCAGCGCGTAATAGGTCACGCTGATGATGCGTTCGCGCGGGTCGCGGTCAGGCTTGCCGAAAGTGTAGAGCTGTTCCAGATATACCCCGGTCACCCCGGTTTCTTCGGCCAGCTCACGCAGCGCGCAGTCTTCCAGGCACTCATTCATCTCGACAAAGCCGCCCGGCAGCGCCCAGCAGCCCTGAAACGGCGCGGCACGGCGCCGGATCAGTAGCACCGCCAGGCGCTCTTCACGAATCGTGAACAGCGCGATGTCGGTGGTGACCGCCGGGTGTGGATAGTCATAGCAAAACGGTTTCATAGGGTGTTCAGCCATGGTGTACGGAATACACCACCAAGATAGTGTTGCGCAGACACTATGTCAAGCAGATTTTGCTCGGCGATGCCAGAACCCAATGTGATGCCTGTTAAAATGCGGCGCATGAAACAATTGCTACTCGACATCGTTGCCCCACCCGCCCCCAGCCTTGGTAATTTTGTCGTGGGCTGCAACGCTGAATTGCTGCATACCATAAGCGAACTCGCAGCGGGACAGGGCGATGAGCGTCAACTCTATCTCTGGGGTGCACCTAGCAGCGGCAGGACGCACCTGTTGCAGGCTGCGGCGGCTGCGGCGGCCGCACGCGGGCTGGAAGCGAATTACCTCCTTGCGTCAGCGTTTGCCGATGCGGCAGATACCCCGGCCGATTTCCTGGCGGTGGATGATGCCGACACACTTGACGCCAAGGCCCAAGTCGACCTGTTCAACCGAATCAATGCGGTGCGCGAAGGTCATGGGCGAATATTGGTCGCGGGCAATGCCGCGCCCGCTCAACTTGAGCTACGCATCGACCTGACTACGCGTCTGGGCTGGGGATTGGTGTATCAGGTACAGGCGCTGACCGATATGGAGAAAATTCAGGCGCTGACCACCCACGCGGCCGGGCGCGGTTTCGACCTGCAACCCGGCGTAGCGGACTACCTGCTGCGCCACTGGCGGCGCGACCTCCCGTCATTACTGGCGGCGCTGGATACGCTTGACCATTATTCACTGGCAACCAAACGGCCGGTGACGGTGCCGTTGTTACGAGAA
>JANMKH010000368.1:0-2412 GCA_031371965.1 Sulfuriferula sp. | reverse complement strand
GGACGCAAAAAGTGAAATGCCGAAATCATTTCCATGGCTTCATCTCCTTCGCGCAATCGGCAGCACGAGCAATCCGGCCAGCAACAGGCTGAAGGCCAGCGGCCAGTAGAACAACGTCTTGTGCGGACGGAAGGTCTGCTTCTCCTGATCGAGCGGTTGCAGCTTATCCAGGATGCTGTAGATCTGGTTCAACTGTTCGGTGTCGCGGGCACGGAAATAACGCCCGCCGGTTTCCTTGGCGATGGCGCGCAGCGTATCTTCATCGAGGTCGCTGGACGGGTTGACGCTTTGCATGCCGAACAACGAAGGCACCTGCATCTCACTGGCGCCGATGCCGATGGTATAGATCGTGACGCCTTCCTTGGCAGCCAATTCTGCCGCCTTGAGCGGTGTCAATTCACCCGTGTTGCTGACGCCGTCGGTGAGCAGGATCAGCACCTTGTTGCCCTGCTGCAGTTCGCGCAGGCGTTTTACCGCCAGACCGATGGCATCACCGATCGCCGTTTGCTCGCCGGCCAGACCGATGGCGGCCTCGTCGAGCATGTCGTGCACGGTCTTGCGGTCGAAAGTCAGCGGGGTTTGCAGGTAAGCCTGAGTGCCGAACAGGATCAGTCCGATGCGGTCGCCGACGCGCCGGTCTATGAACTCGCCGGCAATCTCCTTGATGGCGTCGAGGCGGCTGACGCGATGCCCGTTAATGATGAAATCCGGGGTTTGCATGCTGCCGGAGAGGTCCACCGCCAGCATCAGGTCGCGTCCGCTGACCGGCAAGTCGATGGGATCGCCAACCCATACCGGACGCGCTGCCGCCGTCACTAGCAGCAACCAAGCCAGGGCGCCGATCCATGCACGGCCGCGCCACAGCGCCAGTCTGGCCGGTTTCGAAGCGCTTTCCAGGGCAAACGGATCAAGCCCGGGTACGCGCAGTGCGGCTTCCTTGACTTCATCGGCACGCGGCAACACAAAACGCAGTAACAGCGGAAGCGGCAAAACGAGAAAAAGCCACGGCCACTCGAAGCTGATCATTTCTTGCCTCTCGGCAATTTCTTCAGCCAGCGCTCGGCCAGCGCAAACACGGCGCTCAGCGTGCTCGGATCGATAGCCATTTCCGGACGATACGGAATGCTAGTTAACAGACGTCCGGCATCCGATTGGAACGCGGCGTTTTCACCCAGGCCGCGATCGAGAAAGACAAGCCATGCATCACCGTTGAGTCCCGCCACCTCTGCGCGGGGAAAGCGGCTGATCGCCACGCGGCGCAGCAATATTGACAGCTCGCTGACTACGGCGCGGGGTGCGAAATGCTGCGACGCATGCTGTTCACGTAGGCGGGTCAGTTCCATCAATGCAAAACGGCGCCAGTGGTTGCGGTTACGCAGCCGATGCACGGCATATAAAACACCAGCCGCCAGCAGGGCAATCGCAAGCAGCAGCCACCATCCGGGTGCCGGCGGCCACCATGAGATTCGCGCGGGCAGATGAATATCATGCAGCTGGCTCAATGCCGGATTCATGTGCGCATCCCCAATCCGCGTCGAAGTGCTGCCAGTGGGTCTTCGGCGGTGGTCAGCGACACCCGTGTCATGCCATAGCGGCGGCATAGCTGTTGCAGCACTGCCTGGTGCTGGATAAAGCTTTGACGGTAGCGTTCGCGCAACTGCGTATCATCGGTTGCCAGGGTCAGGAAACGCTCGCCATCGCTCACCCGGTAATGTCCGGGCGGGGGCAGCTCTGCCTCCAGCGGGTCGTGAATGTCGGCGAGAATGAGATCACTATGTCGGGATAGCTGGGCCAGATGCGCGCTTCCCTGTCCATTGAGGTGAGCAAAGTCACTGATCAGGATAATCAGGCTGCCCGGCTGCGCTACCCGGCGCAGCCGCACCAGCGTCTGGTTCAGGGCATTGGCAGCCGACAGTGCATCATTGGGAGCAGCGCGCTGTTGCCAGGCGGCATGCTTGGCAATCTGGCTCAGCACGTGCAGCAGGGCTGCTTTGCCGCGCTTGGGGCGCAGTTCGATATGCGTTGTTTCGGAGAACAGCAGTGCGCCGAGCCGGTCGCCCTGGCTCACGGCACGCCACCCCAGCAGGGCCGCCGCCTGGGCAGCGCGTACCGCCTTGAATGCGCCCTGGGTGGCGAAAAACATGGTGTGGCGCAAGTCAACCCAGAGCAGCACGGCACGCTCGCGTTCTTCGCGAAACAGCTTGGTATGCGGGCGGCCGGTACGCGCGGTGACGCGCCAATCGAGAATGCGCACATCGTCGCCCTGCATGTAGGGGCGCACCTCATCGAACTCCATGCCGCGTCCCTTGAACGGCGAACGGTAGCCGCCGCTGACTGGCGAACGAATCCGCCCGCGCTGGAGCACTAGAGATTCTGCATCGTGATGCAGGGCAATCAGGGAAGACAGGCTGA
>JANMKH010000325.1:0-2090 GCA_031371965.1 Sulfuriferula sp. | reverse complement strand
AAGTTGCCAGCCGAAAACAGATCAATGCCGGTGACCTTGAGTTTGGTCGAAGTGACCGAGCCAGTGTAGCGCCCGATACCGAACTCGGCCAGATGGTTGGCGGCGACTTTGGCCATTTCGAACAGCGGCGCCACCAGCCCGTAAGCGGTGCCGCGGTGGTTGACGCATTCGCCCACGGCGTAGATGCGCGGATCGTAGGTTTGCATGGTGTCGTTCACTACAATGCCGCGATTGCAGTGGATGCCGGCTGATTCCGCCAGTGCGGTATTGGGGCGGATGCCCACGGCCATCACCACCAGATCGGCGGGCACGGTTTCGCCATCCTTGAATTTCACTGCGGCTACGCGTCCGGATTCACCGCTCACCAGCTCGGCCGTATTTTTTTTCAGCAGGAACTTCAGCCCCTTGTCCTCCAGACTTTTTTGCAGCAGTTTGGCAGAGGACTTGTCCAGCTGGCGTTCCATCAGCCATTCATTGATGTGCACCACGGATACGTCCATGCCGCGCAATTTCAGACCATTGGCGGCCTCCAGCCCGAGCAGGCCGCCGCCGATCACGACTGCGTGCTTATGCACCTTGGCAGCATCGATCATGGCATCGGTATCGGCAATGTCGCGATAGCCGATCACGCCGGGCAGATCATTGCCGGGGATAGGCAGGATGAACGGGTTGGAACCGGTGGCGAGAATGAGCCGGTCATACTCCACTGCGGTCCCGTCGTCCGCAGTAACCACGCGCTGCTTGCGATTGATATGGGTAATTTTCTTGTTCAGATGAAGCGTAATGCCGTTGTCGCGGTACCAATCCACATCATTCAGCATGATGTCCTGAATGGTCTGCTCGCCCGCCAGCACCGGCGACAGCAAAATACGATTGTAATTGGCATGCGGCTCGGCACCGAATACCGTGATGTCATACAGATCCGGCGCGAGTTTCAGCAGTTCTTCCAGGGTGCGCACACCCGCCATGCCGTTGCCTACCATGACCAGTTTCATTTTTTGCATTGCAATACACTCCAGGGGTTGAGCTGATTTACGCTGCCTTGACGGCAGTCTCTATCGCGGTTTCGATGTGTGCCAGGCTGGCGACTTCTCCAATCACCATGATGGCCGGGCTGCCAATGCCTGCCTGCTGCGTTGCGGCTGGCAGATTTCCTAAATTACTTTTGATGTGTCGCTGCTCGGCGAGCGTGCCGTTTTCAATGACGGCTGCGGGTGTGGTGGCGGGCAATCCGGCTTCGAGTAGCTGCGCCACGATTTCCGGCAGGTTTTTGATACCCATGTAAATCACCAGCGTGGTACGTGCTGCCGCCAGCGCCGCCCAATTCACGCTGTTGCCGTCACGCGTGTGGCCGGTGACAAAGGTCACGCCAGGCGCCCAATCGCGATGAGTCACGGGAATCCCCAGCGCGGCAGGTGCGGCAATGCCGGAGGTTACGCCGCTGATTATTTCCACCGCGATACCTGCTGCGCGCAAGGCCTCAATCTCCTCGCCGCCGCGCCCGAACATGAATGGATCGCCGCCCTTGAGCCGCGCGACGATTTTGCCGGCACGGGCTTCCGTGATCATCTGACGATGAATAAAATCCTGCGGTGTGGACTGGCAGCCGCCACGTTTGCCGACCTCGATGATGCGTGCGTCAATGCGGGCATGGCTCAGCACGGCGCGGTTCACCAGATCGTCAATCAGCACCACGTCTGCGGCGTTCAGCATGCGCACCGCTTTTAATGTCATCAGTTCAGGATCGCCGGGACCTGCACCGATCAAATAGACTTTGCCTGTTTGCATGGTGTGGCCTTAATTTAAAATGACATGTGTTAAATACTGCTAAGCAATACCTATGCCTGTTCATTTGTTTTGATATAAGCAATTGTATTTATTTATTAATTTGTATTTTTACCGGGTGGGGGCCGGGCAAGATTCGCACCCATGCAGTGCAAGACAAAATCGCATGCACCATGATGGGTTTGGATTAAAAACCAGGATTCGCTGATGCTGGGCAAGATATTCCACAGCGGCGGCTGTTACAGTGAAAAAATCAGGCAGCAGCCAGACTGGCGGTTTCCATGGCGACGATCGCCTTGGCTTGG
>JANMKH010000315.1:0-2380 GCA_031371965.1 Sulfuriferula sp. | reverse complement strand
AGCGAGTTCTACAAAGACGGCAAATACCACCTCGAATCTGAAGGGCTGCAGCTCTCTTCCGAACAATTCACCGACTACCTGGCGAGCTGGTGCGACAAGTACCCCATTATCAGTATCGAAGACGGCCTGGCCGAGGATGACTGGGCGGGTTGGGCGGTGCTTAGCGCACGCCTGAAAAAATCCATCCAGCTGGTTGGCGACGATTTGTTCGTGACCAATGCCAAAATACTGAGCGAGGGTATCCGTCAGGGCATCGCCAATTCCATCCTGATCAAGGTCAACCAGATCGGTACGCTGTCCGAGACCTTCGACGCGATCGAGACTGCCAAACGCGCCGGCTATACCTCGGTGATTTCGCACCGTTCCGGCGAGACCGAGGACACCACGATCGCCGATCTCGCAGTGGCAACCAATGCGCTGCAAATCAAGACCGGTTCACTGTCGCGTTCTGACCGCATGGCCAAATATAATCAATTGCTGCGTATCGAAGAAGAGCTGGGTGATGCTGCGCGCTATCCGGGCCGGTCCGCTTTTTATCAGATCGGCAACTGATCTAATTGCGCCAGATGCGCTGGATGACTTGGATTCTGGTATCTTTGCTGCTGTCGTTGCAGTACCCACTATGGTTTGGCAAAGGTGGCTGGTTGCAGGTGTGGGATACAGGTCGTCAGGTCGCCGAGCAAAAACAGGTCAATGCCAACCTGACCGCACGTAATTTGGCGATGGATGCCGAAGTGCGTGACTTGAAGCACGGGCTGGATGCGATTGCCGAGCGGGCGCGTAACGAATTGGGCATGATCCGTAACGACGAAGTGTTTTTTCAGGTATTGAAACCGGGACAGGCACAACCGGCGGCGCCTGCTCAAAACGGGAATAATAAACAGCAGCCACTTCCAGGTGGCGCGGGAGACGGAAAGCAAAGATGAATCCATTGCAAATCAGTCTGATTGCCGTCGCAATCGTAGTGGTCGTAGCGATTGTCCTTTACAACTGGTTTCAGGAAAGAAAATACCGCAAGCAGTCACGCGAGATGTTTGAGTCTCAGCAAGATGTTTTGCTGGATGGACAACCAGGCACCGAACCCGATGCTGCGCGCATCGAACCCTATCTGGATGAACCGGAATATGCGGAACAATTCGTGCCAGGCTCTCCTCGGATGCATGAGCAGATAGAGCCCGTTACAACTACCGGCACAAACTCATCAACAATCAATTATCAGGCTGATGTTTCCGCGCTTCACGAGCCGCAGCCGGCACATTCCATACCGGTTCAAGCAAGGGTGGCATCGCAGCCGGAATCCGCGCCCCCCTCAGTCGAGCTGCCGCCACCCCCGACAGATCCGGAGATTGATTTCGAGATTCGGCTACAAACCACGGATGCGATTCCTGGTTCCGCGATGACAGAGCAGATCGAGCGTAGCCGCAAAAGCGGCAAGCATATGTACTGGTTTGGCTATAGCCATCTTGCCGGAGACTGGGAGGAAATCGCCAGCTGGCGCGAAGATGCCTATTCGGAGATCGTGATTGCCCTGCAACTGGCTGACCGCAATGGCGCTGTCAGCGAAGACCATCTGGTACAGCTGTGCACTTTGGCGCGGCAGCTGGCCAGCCGTTTCAACGGTATAGCAGAATGCCCCGACATTCCCCCCGCATTGGAGCGAGCCAGTGAGCTCGATTTGTTCTGCGTGGATGTGGATGTGCTGATTGGCCTGAATGTGGTGAGTCCTGACAATGAAGTGTTTTCAGGTACCAGGATTAGCGAGCTGGCGCAGCGCGCAAACATGGTGCTGGCGGTGGATGGCGTGTACCAATGCCGCAATGCTGCCAATGAGGTGATTTACTCATTGTGCAACCACGAATCCGCGCCATTTACAGCGAATGCAAATGCACCGTTTTCCACCCATGGCGTCACCCTGCTGTTCGATTTGCCGCGCGTGGCCAATGGGCTGGCGGCATTCGACCGCATGACCGAATTGGCGCACCAGATCAGCGAGCAGCTGAGTGGTCAATTAGTGGATGACAATATCCGCCCCCTCACCCAGGCGGGTATCGACAAAATCCGCATGCAAATCGACCAAATCTACAAACGCATGCAGGCGCGCGGTATTGCTGGTGGCAGCAAGCGGGCGCTGCGCTTATTTGACTGATGTCTGTTCCCACCGAGATTGCCGTGCGCGCACGTCAGTTGCACGAACAAATCGAGTACCACAATTACTGTTACTACGCGCTTGACGCACCCGTTATTTCCGATGCTGAATTTGACCGCTTGTTACGTGAATTGCAAGCATTGGAAACCCAATATCCGGAGCTGGTGACGCCGGATTCCCCCAGTCAGCGCGTGGGTACAGCACCGGTTGCGGCATTTTCCAAGATTACTCACC
>JANMKH010000302.1:0-3552 GCA_031371965.1 Sulfuriferula sp. | reverse complement strand
TGGTCGCCTGATTCAGAAACGCCAGCAGTTTGTCGGCGTGGCGTTCCAGTTCAGCTGAAGAATCATGTTCACCTGGCAGGATCAGCAATTGCACGGCGCCGCTGCGGCGTTGTGCATGAATTTCGCGGGCCTCGCTGACGGGGATAATGGTGTCGTCACTGCCGTGAACCAGCAGCACCGGGCAACGGATTTGAGTAATGGTGTGACGCGGCGCGATGGCATCGAAACGATGACCGATGATGTGCTGCACATAGCGCATGACATACCAGCCGAACGGCAGGTAGGGCACGTGACGGGCGGCCAGAAAGCGCCGCATCATGTTGGCCGGGTGAGAAAACGCCGCGACGCTGATCACGGCAGCAATATCCTTGCGGCGTGATGCCGCCAGCAGCACCGCACCGGCACCGACCGAGTGCCCAAGCACGGCGATGTTTGCCGCATCCACCCCTGGTTGCTGTACCAGCCACGCCAGCGCGCAATCCATATCCTCGGCAAAGCGCGGCAGCGAAGCAAAGTTATCGTCATCGCTGCGTCCATGACAGCGCGCATCGAATAACAGTACGGCATAACCTGCCTGATTCAGTGGTGCCGCCACCGGCAGCATCATCTCGGCATTGCTGCCCCAGCCATGCATCACCGCCACTGCCGGAGCGCGCTCGTTATCGGGCGCTGGGATATACCAGCCGAACAATTGTTTGTTGCGCACGCCGGGGATGGAAACGGTCTGGTAAACCAGGCCGCGTTGTGCGGGCGAGCCCTGCTCGGGGATGCGCGGCGCGCGCAGGCTGTAACGGATGAGCCAGTTTAAACCCGCAATGACAATCGCGATTGCCAGCAGGGCGAACACAAGCAATGCGAGCGACATGTCTGATTCAGCCTAAAAACCGCAGTTCAAGCCACAGAGGACACAGAGATAAAGCGGATTCCGCATCTTTTGCAGGCTCACCGGATGGGTGAAGTGAAAATTTACGGTAAGCAATTGTTTTTCCTCTGTGAACTCTCTGTGTTCTCAGTGGCTAACTGATTTTTTCAGGTTCAGTCGTGCTCCTCGACCCCAAACAGCGCCAGCTTGAGCTTTCTCAGCTGGTCGCGCAGCTCGGCGGCACGTTCGAATTCGAGAGTCTTGGCGGCGGTATACATGTCCTTTTCGATGCGCTTGACCACGCCGCGCGGGGTAATGCCGTGTTCCAGATTAAACGCAATCTGCTTGTTGCGGCGGCGCTCGGTTTCATCCATGGCGCGCCGCATCGAATTGGTGATGCGATCGGCGTACAGAATGGCGCGGCCGTTGAGGTGACGCGCGGCGCGGCCGATGGTCTGGATCAATGAACGTTCGGAACGCAGAAAGCCTTCCTTGTCTGCATCGAGAATGGCTACCAGCGAGACCTCCGGAATATCCAGCCCTTCGCGCAGCAGATTGATACCCACCAGCACGTCGAATAACCCCAGGCGCAGGTCGCGGATGATTTCCACGCGCTCTACGGTATCAATGTCGGAGTGCAGGTAGCGCACTTTGATGCCGTGCTCGGCCAGATAGTCAGTGAGGTCTTCCGACATGCGCTTGGTCAGGGTCGTCACCAGCACACGCTCGCCTACGGCCACGCACAGGTTGATCTCGGACAGCACATCGTCAACCTGACTGGTCGCCGGGCGCACCTCAATTTGCGGATCCACCAATCCGGTGGGACGCACCACTTGCTCGACTACCTGGCCCTGATGCTGCTGCTCGTAATCCGCCGGGGTGGCGGAAACAAACACGGTCTGGCGCATCACCCGTTCGAATTCATCGAAGCGCAGCGGCCGGTTATCCATTGCCGAAGGCAGGCGGAAGCCGTAATTGACCAGGTTTTCCTTGCGCGCGCGATCGCCCTTGTACATGCCGCCGACCTGCGGGATGGTGACGTGGGATTCGTCGATAATCATCAGCGCACGCGGCGGCAGATAGTCAAGCAGCGTCGGCGGCGGCTCGCCGGGATTGCGCCCGGACAAGTGGCGCGAGTAGTTTTCGATGCCCTTGCAAAAGCCCAGCTCGTTCATCATTTCCAGATCGAAGCGCGTGCGCTGTTCCAGACGCTGGGCTTCCACCAGCTTGT
Source organism: Sulfuriferula sp. (assembly GCA_031371965.1). Classification (GTDB taxonomy): domain Bacteria; phylum Pseudomonadota; class Gammaproteobacteria; order Burkholderiales; family Sulfuriferulaceae; genus Sulfuriferula. The sequence continues at coordinate 1,459 of JANMKH010000302.1, read as the reverse complement.
TTTCCTTGTAATAAAATTCCAGGCGCTCGCGTAATTCGATCTTGATCGCCTCGATGGCACGCAGCGTGGTGCTGCGCGGCGTGACGTAATGGCTGGACGGATACACCGTAAAGCGCGCCAGCTTGTGCATGAGGTGGCCGGTGAGCGGGTCGAACAGGGTGATGGATTCCACCTCGTCGTCGAACAGCGAGACGCGCACCGCATGTTCCGCGCTTTCCGCCGGAAAAATGTCGAGCACATCGCCGCGCACGCGGAACACGCCGCGCTTGAATTCGATCTCGTTGCGGTCGTATTGCATGGCGATGAGGCGTTGAATGGCGTCACGCTGGCCCAGCTTTTCGCCCTGGTGCAGGTGCAGAATCATGCCGTGATAATCGACCGGATCGCCGATACCGTAGATGGCGGAAACCGTCGCCACAATCACGCTGTCATCGCGCTCCAGCAGCGCCTTGGTGGCCGACAGACGCATTTGCTCGATGTGCTCGTTGATGCTGGAATCTTTTTCGATGAACAGGTCGCGCGCCGGCACGTAGGCCTCGGGCTGATAGTAGTCGTAATAGGAAACAAAATATTCGACCGAATTTTCCGGGAAAAACTCGCGCATCTCCGAATACAATTGCGCCGCCAGCGTCTTGTTGGGCGCCATGACGATGGCCGGACGCCCAAGCCGCGCGATCACGTTGGCCATGGTGTAGGTCTTGCCCGAGCCGGTCACGCCGAGCAGCGTCTGGAACGCCAGGCCGTCGTTGATGCCTTCCACCAGTTTTTCAATGGCTTCAGGTTGGTCGCCGGCAGGCAAAAACGGCTGGTGCAGACGGAATGGACTATTGGGAAAAGTGGCAATCACAGGTAAAATTCGCGCTTTCATGTAGCCTAACTTACATTACATCCTAACACGCCCGTTGCACCCACCCTAAGGACCCAAGTTGGAACTCTCGAAGCGCGTACAGGCCATCAAGCCCTCCCCCACCCTTGCGGTCACCGCCCGCGCAGCCAAATTAAAAGCAGAAGGTAAGGACATCATTGGCCTCGGCGCAGGCGAACCGGATTTCGACACCCCGCAACATATCAAGGATGCGGCAGTCGACGCTATTGCCCGTGGTTTCACTAAATACACCGCAGTGGGCGGCACCCCGTCCCTGAAGCAGGCGGTCATCAACAAGTTCAAGCGCGACAACGGGCTGGACTACACCGCCAAACAGATTCTGGTGTCATGTGGTGGCAAGCAGAGTTTTTTCAACCTGGTGCAGGCGCTGATCAACCCCGGCGATGAAGTCATCATTCCCGCGCCGTACTGGGTTTCTTACCCGGACATTGTGATTCTGGCCGGCGGCAAACCGGTCATCATCGAAGCCGGCATTGAGCAGGGCTTCAAGATTACGCCGCAGCAACTGCAGGCAGCGCTCAACGCCAATACCCGGCTGGTGGTGCTCAACAGCCCCAGCAACCCGAGCGGCGC
>JANMKH010000286.1:0-4532 GCA_031371965.1 Sulfuriferula sp. | reverse complement strand
TGCTGGCCGAGATGGCGCAGGGCAATGCCGTTACCATCATGCCCACCCACGCCGAACTGACCACCCAGGAAGCTGCCAATATCCTGAATGTTTCCCGTCCCCATCTGGTTCAGTTACTGGAAACGGGGAAAATTCCCTTCTCCAAGACGGGTACCCACCGGCGCATCCGCTACCAGGATTTGATGGACTACATGCACAAACGTAACCAGCAAACCGAGACCCTGCTGAATGAGTTAACCCGTCAAGCTCAAGACCATGACATGGGCTATTGATGCGCTTTATCGTCCTGCTGGATGCCTGTGTACTGTATCCCGCCCCGCTCCGGGATTTTCTGATGCGCCTGGCACTAACCGGACTCTTTGCAGCAAAATGGACTGAGCAAATACACGATGAATGGACGCGCAACCTACTGAAAAAACGCCCCGAACTGGAACCTCATCTGGCACGTACCCGAACCCTGATGAATCAGGCCGTGCCCGACTGCCTGGTGACAGGCCACGAAAACCTGATTGATGGGCTCACGCTTCCCGACGCCGACGACAGGCATGTACTCGCTGCAGCCATCCGCTGCAGTGCACAGATCATTGTCACCTTCAACCTCAGTGACTTTCCACAAGCGGTACTCGACCCCTACGGGTTGGAAGCCATGCACCCCGATGTGTTTGTCGAGCACCAGCTCGGCCTGCATCAAGGGCTCGTCATCACCGCAGCAAAACGGCATCGTGATTCGCTCAAAAATCCGCCAAAATCACCAGAAGATTATCTTGAAACGCTTGCCGCGCAGGGGCTGGTTGTCACCGCAGATCGGCTGCGCGAATTCATTGGGTTGATCTAGGAGTCTGTCGAGAAACGTCCGCATCCGTCGTTGCGGCGCTCGCCATGGCCTGTCCTGGCCTGCTCCGCTCCAGATTCGGGCACTGCTTCGCGACAACGCCGCAGTAGTACCCCGCTTTTCCGGGTAAAATCGAGCTTTTGCCTTAGCGGAAACCGTCATGAGATTCTCTCCCCTTACCGCCCTGTCTCCCCTGGATGGGCGCTATGCCGCCAAAGTCGAAGCGCTGCGTGCGTATTTCAGCGAGTTCGGCCTGATCCGCAATCGCGTCAAGGTCGAGATCGAATGGCTCAAGGCGCTGGCCGCCGAATCTGCGCTGAGCGAGGTGCCAGTGTTTTCGTCCGCGACGATCGCAGCACTGGATGCTGTCGCCACAGGCTTTTCCGAGGCTGATGCCGAGCGCGTCAAGGAGATCGAGCGCACCACCAATCATGACGTCAAGGCGGTAGAGTATTTCCTGCGCGAGCGTTTTGCCAGCAATCCCGAAGTGGCGAAGGTGGGCGAGTTCATCCACTTTGCCTGCACCTCCGAGGACATCAATAACCTGTCGCACGCGCTGATGCTCAAGGCGGCGCGCGAGACGGTGCTGTTGCCTGCACTGAATAACGTCACTGCCCGGCTCACCGCGCTGGCGCACGAACACGCCGAACTGCCGATGCTGTCGCGTACCCATGGACAGCCGGCGTCGCCCACCACCCTGGGCAAGGAAATGGCTAACGTCGCCTATCGTCTGCAGCGCCAGGTTGAGCAGATTTACAGTGTGCCGATGCTGGGCAAGATCAACGGCGCGGTGGGCAATTACAACGCGCATCTGTCCGCCTATCCCGACTTCGACTGGGAAGGTTTCGCGCAGCGCTTTGTGCAAGGGCTGGGCCTGAGCTTCAACCCCTACACCATCCAGATCGAGCCGCACGACTACATGGCCGAGCTGTTCGACGCGGTGAGCCGCGCCAATACCGTGTTGATCGACCTCAACCGCGATGTATGGGGCTATATCTCGGTGGGCTATTTCAAACAGAAGGTGAAGGCGGGCGAGATCGGTTCCTCCACCATGCCGCATAAGGTCAACCCGATTGATTTCGAAAATGCCGAGGGCAACCTCGGGCTGGCCAATGCGCTGCTGCGCCACCTGGCGGAAAAGCTGCCGGTGTCGCGCTGGCAGCGCGACCTCACCGACTCCACTGTGCTGCGCAATATGGGCGTGGCGCTGGGCTACGCGCTGCTCGGCTACGACTCGTGCCTGCGCGGCCTGAATAAACTGGAAGCCAACCCGCAGCGTTTGGCCGAAGACCTGGATCACAATTGGGAAGTGCTGGCCGAGCCAATCCAGACCGTGATGCGTCGTTACAACGTGCCCAACGCCTACGAGCAGTTGAAAGAACTGACGCGCGGCAAGTCCGGCATCAACCGCGACAGCCTGCATGTATTCATCAATGCGCTGCCGATCCCCGATGCTGACAAGGCGCGCCTGCTGGCAATGACGCCGGCCACATACATCGGCAAGGCAGTGGAGCTGGCGCGCCGCAGCGGAGCTTGAAAAAGCATGCTGCCGCCACGATTTTTACGGCATTGAAAGTAACAAGGAAAAACAGACATGGCTGAATACTCTCTCGACGTAGACGAGCATAATTTCCAGCAAGTCGTCATCGAAGGTTCGAAGAAAGTCCCGGTGATCGTCGACTTCTGGGCGGAGTGGTGCGGCCCGTGCCGTGCGCTCAAGCCGGTGCTGGAAAAGCTCGCTGCGGCTTATCAGGGCAAGTTCATCCTGGCCAAGGTCGATTCCGATGAAAACCAGAGACTCGCCGGCAAGTACGGCGTGCGCGGCATTCCCAACGTCAAGGCCTTTGTCGGCGGGGAAATGGTGGATGAGTTCTCCGGTGCCATTCCCGAGCCGGCCGTGCGCGAATTCATCGAGCGTCTGCTGCCTTCACCGGCCGATGATGTGCGACTGGAGGCGATGCAGGTATTCGCCGATGGCGATGCCGCGCGTGCGCTGCAAATGCTCGCTGAGGCGAGCAAGCTTGATTCGCAAAACGAGCGTGTGCGACTGGATGCGGCCGAGGTCATGCTTTCGCTGAATGAGCTGGACGAGGTGGGTCGACTGCTCGAATCGCTGTCTGCGCAAACCGCAGGCGAGGCGCGTGCCATGCAGCTGGTGGCGCGCCTGCAATTTGCGCGTCAGGCAGATCACGGCGATGATGAGGCCAGCCTGATTGCAGCCATTACCGCCAGCCCTAAAGATCAGTCAGCGCGTCTCAAACTGGCGAACCTGCTGGTTGCGCAGCAGCGTTACCAGGAAGCCATGGATGAGTTGCTGGAAATGCTGCAACGCGACAAAACCTGGCAGGATGGCATCGCCCGCAAAACCATGCTGAATATCTTCAGTTTGCTCGGAGGCAGCGGTGATCTGGTCGCTACCTACCGGCGTAAAATGGCGGCGGCACTCAATTAGCGTTTTTCAGGGGGTCCAGGATGACCGGTAACCTGCTCGACAAGTTGCATGATCTGGCTGGATTTCTGGAATCGCCGACCAGCCTGGAACACAATCTCGGGCACTTGGTTACGCTTGCCGCCGACACGCTGGATGCTGCGCATTGTTCCGTCATGCTGCTTATCGAAGGCGAGGGCGAGGCTTTGCGGCTGCGAGTTTGTGCCACGCATGGGGCGTTGCCGGAAGCGGCGTTTACCCAGACAGTCGGACGCGGAGAAGGCATTGCCGGGCACGTGGCTGCGAGTGGCGTGTCGTTATTGGTGGAGGATATCGAGCAGTCGATTTTTGCCGGTTGCGCACGTCGTCCCGGTGCAGGCAGACGCTCCCTGATGTCTGCACCGCTCAGCGTCAATGGCAAACTTATCGGGGTCATTAACCTGTCCGAGCCGAACAGCAGCATGCCATTTACTCAAGCCGATCTGGCGTTGCTGGAGATTGTGGCGTTTTTTGTTGGCAAGTCCATCCAGGTGGTGCAACTGCAGAACCTGCTCAATTCGCGCTTTGCCCAGATCGCACTGGCACAAGAGGCGGAAAAAGCCATTGGCGGGGTGATGCTGTCCACTGCTTACGATACCGACAAAATGGCAAAAATTGTGGCGAAATCGTTTTTCCGCGAGATGACCCAGGCAGGCTTTGGGTCCAACCAGATTATTCAGGCCGCATCGGAAATTATTTCCCAACTTTCCAGCAGTTTGCACAAACACAGCAAACGTCTGGATAAATCTTGATTCTAAAAACGCATCGTCCGTGGTTAATCATTTTGAACGCTAGCCCAGTACACTCTGATACAGAGTTCGTTCTACACCGTAACATTCACATGAAGCGGCTTCCAGACCGTGATGGTCAAGTATCATAATATCTCCACGGCGATAGCTAATCAGATTTTGCCGATGTAATGCAGTGGCTGCCTTGGTAATGCCCACACGGCGTACACCCAACATTTGAGCCATGGCTTCATGGGTCAAATGGAAATGGTCGGTGCGGGCGCGATCGCGTGTCATCAGCAGCAAACGGGCAAGCCGCTGTTCAACCACATGGAAGCGAGTACAGGCGGCCATACGCGCGAACTGGTTCTTCAATACGTAGGCATAGCATTGCAGCCGTCGATGCAAGGCTGCGCTATGTTCGAGTTCGCGGGCGAAGGCTGCCGTAGTCATGCGAAGTGCGGAACCCGCGCCTTGTACGACTGCATAAAACGATGCCACATCA
>JANMKH010000233.1:0-7395 GCA_031371965.1 Sulfuriferula sp. | reverse complement strand
ATTTCCGGCAATAACGGCGTCAGATCGGTGAGGGCAAAATTCATCCGTAGTCCTTATCAATACAGCTTAGGGCAGTTTGCTCTGCGCCACATGGGCGAGCAGGTTATTCACCGAGGTGTGCATGACATCGGTGACCGGCTTGGGATAGACGCCCATTGCCAGCACTGCCAGCGCGAGTACAGCCATGAAACTGAATTCGCGTGGACTGATGTCCTGCATGTCTTCAACGTGAGGGTTGGTGATGTTCCCAAACACCACGCGCTTATACATCCACAACGTGTAGGCCGCCCCAGTAATCAGTGTGGTTGCGGCCAGGAATGCGTACCAGAAATTGACTTTGATGGCGCTCAGGATGACCATGAATTCGCCGATAAAACCGCTGGTGCCCGGCAGGCCGGCATTGGACATTGCAAACAGCATGAAGAATGCGGCGAATATCGGCATTTTTTTCGCCAGACCACCGTAGTCGCCGATCTGGCGTGAGTGCAGGCGGTCATACATCACCCCTACGCACAGGAACATCGCGGCAGAAATGAAGCCGTGCGAGATCATCTGCACCAGGCCGCCTTCCATGCCGAGGGTGTTAAACATGAAAAACCCCAGGGTAACGAAACCCATGTGCGCGATGGAAGAATAGGCGATGAGCTTTTTCATGTCACTCTGCGCCAGCGCCACGAAGCTGATATACACCACCGCGATCAGCGAAATGGTGATGATGAAGCCGGAAAGATAATGACTGGCGTCCGGTGCAATGGGCAAATTGAAACGCAGGAAACCGTAAGCACCGATTTTCAGCGTGATCGCCGCCAACACTACCGAGCCGCCGGTCGGTGCTTCGACGTGGGCATCCGGCAGCCAGGTATGCACCGGCCACATCGGCACTTTCACCGCGAACGACAGGAAGAAAGCAATGAAGATGAGTATCTGCGCGGTCATACCGATGGGCAGGCGTTGATAATCCAGAATCTCGAAGCTGCCGCCAGACTGGAAATACAGGTAGATAAACGTTACCAGCATCAACAGCGAGCCCATCAGGGTGTACAGGAAAAACTTGACCGCTGCATACACCCGGTTTGGCCCGCCCCAGATACCAATCACCAGGAACATGGGGATCAGCATGGCCTCGAAGAATACATAGAACAGCACCGCATCCATTGCCGCGAATACGCCGTTGATGAGGCCGGACATGATGAGGAAGGACGCCATGTATTGAGCTGTCTTGTTCTGGATGACCTGCCAGCCCGCAATCACCACCAGCACCGTGGTGAAGCTGTTGAGCAGCACGAAGGGCATGGCGATGCCGTCTACGCCGAGGTGGTAGTGGATATTGAATGCCGGAATCCAGCGTGCCAGTTCGGTGAACTGCATGCTGGCGGAGAGCGGGTCAAACCGGGTGTAGAGCGGCAGTGTGACAGCAAAGCCCAGGATGGCGCCCAGCAGGGCGATCCAGCGCGCCAGCGGCGCATTGCGATCGGAACCCGTGGCGAGCACCAACACGCCGGCAATGATTGGCACCCAAATGGACAGACTCAGTAGTGGGTATCCAGCTAGCATAAATTCCCTATTCCCTTGTATTTATTCATCACCTGATGCATCAGGCGGCACGTACAAACCAGGTCAGCAGCGCAAATACGCCAATAATCATGGCGAAAGCGTAATGGTAGATGTAACCGGACTGAAACTTGCGGATCACTCTGGAGAGCCATCCCACTACACGCGCCGCACCGTTAACGAAGAAACCATCAATCAGTTTCACATCACCATAGCGCCACAATATATTACCCAGCTTGCGGGCACCGCCTGCGAAGAACCAGTCATTGAAAGTATCGAAGCCGTATTTATTTTCCAGGATTGCGTAAATCAGGCTGAAGCGTTCCTTGATCGCGGCAGGGATATCCGGACGTTTCATATAGAAGAACCAGGACAGCGCAACACCGGCAAATGCCAGCCAGAACGGCAGCGTAGTCAATGCATGCAGGGCCATCGCACCAGCGCCGTGGAATTCATGTCTGAGTTCTTCCATGGCCGGATGCAAGTCATTGTTGATGAAAATCGCGCCCTTGAAGTAATCGCCAAACAGCATCGGCTGAATTGTAAAGTAACCGATAACCAGAGACGGTATCGCCAGCAAGATCAACGGCACAGTGACCACCCACGGTGATTCGTGCGGCTTGCCGCTATGGCCGTGGTCATCGTGGCCATGCGCGTGACTTTCATGCACGGGAAAACGCTCCTTGCCGTGGAACACCAGAAAATACAGACGGAACGAATAAAAAGCGGTGACAAACACACCCGCCACCACAGCAAAGTAGGCGAATCCGGAACCGGGCAGGTGCGACAGCCCCACCGCCTCGATGATGCTGTCCTTGGAATAGAAACCGGACAGGAACGGCGTGCCGATCAGTGCCAGCGAGCCGACCAGGAAGGTGATCCAGGTGATCGGCATGTACTTGCGCAGGCCGCCCATGTTGCGGATGTCCTGATCGTGGTGCATGCCCATGATGACCGAGCCTGCCGCCAGGAACAGCAGTGCCTTGAAGAAAGCATGCGTCATCAGGTGAAACACCGCCGCCGAATAGGCGGAAGCGCCCAGCGCCACGGTCATGTAGCCCAACTGCGACAAAGTGGAATACGCGATCACGCGTTTGATGTCGTTCTGGATAATGCCAAGGAAACCCATGAACAGCGCGGTAATCGCGCCGATCACCATCACCACCGACAGCGCAGTCTGCGACAGCTCGAACAGCGGTGACATGCGCGCTACCATGAAGATGCCCGCCGTCACCATGGTCGCCGCGTGAATCAGCGCCGAGATCGGGGTGGGGCCTTCCATCGAATCGGGCAGCCAGACGTGTAGCGGGAACTGCGCCGACTTGCCCATCGCACCAATGAACAACAGGATGCAGATCAGCGTCAGCAACGACCATTCCTGCCCAGGGAGGATGCTGATGGTGTGACTCGCCATAGCTGGTGCCTGGGCGAATACTGAAGCGTAATCCAGCGTGCCGAAGTAGGCCAGCACCAGACCGATGCCGAGCAGGAAACCGAAATCGCCCACGCGGTTGACCAGAAATGCTTTCAGGTTGGCATAGATCGCCGTCGGCTTGGTGTGCCAGAAACCGATCAGCAGATACGACACCAGACCCACCGCTTCCCAGCCGAAGAACAGCTGGAGGAAGTTATTGGCCATCACCAGCATCAGCATGGAGAAAGTGAACAGCGAGATGTAGCTGAAGAAACGCTGATATCCGGGATCTTCTTGCATGTAGCCGATGGTATAGATATGCACCATCAGCGAGACAAAGGTCACCACCAGCATCATCATGGTGGTGAGCGGGTCGATCAGGAAACCGATCTCGAAACGGATATCGCCGCTGGTCATCCAGGTATAGACAGTACCGTTGAATACGTGTCCGGCCTGCACGTCCTGGAAGATAATCCAGGAAACCCAGCACGCCACCGCCACACCGGCGATGGTCACCAGGTGCGACAAGGTACGCCCGATAGCCCAGCCGAACAGGCCGGCGATGAGCGAGCCGAGCAGCGGCGCCAGCGGCACCAGGAGATAGAGTTTTTGCATTTCCGTCATGGTTGGTTCCCGTCGGGTTCGCCGAAGCGCCCGTTAGCCTTTCAGATGATCCAGATCGTCCACGTTGATGGTATTCAGGTTGCGGAACAACACCACCAGAATGGCCAAGCCGATGGCGGATTCCGCCGCTGCCACGGTCAGGATAAAGAATACGAAAATCTGTCCGGCGGTATCACCCATATAGTGCGAGAAGGCGATGAAATTCATGTTCACCGCCAACAGCATGAGTTCGATCGCCATCAACAGGATGATGACGTTCTTGCGATTCAAGAATATGCCCAGCACGCTGATGGCGAACAGTATTGCGCCCAGCACCAGGTAGTGTGAAAGTGACAGCACGGGTACCCCCCTTAATGATTGCAGTGCCTCGAGTAACACAGGCGAATTATTTTTCCGGTTGCGTTATCTGTTCCATCGATACAGATTTTTCAGACGCCATGGATACCATGCGAATGCGATCTGCACGCTTGATTTTCACCTGCTGTGCCGGATCCTGATATTTGGTGTGCTTGCGGCGGCGCATGGTGAGCGCAATGGCGGCCACGATCGCCACCAGCAGAATCACCGCAGCCAGCTCAAACGGGTACACGTAATCGGTGTAGAGCAAGCGCCCCAGTTCCTTGGTGTTGCTGTAATTCGCGGCATGCACAATCGGCGCGGGCACCGCACTCAGGCCGAACTGTTTACCGCCCAGCACGACGACCATTTCCAGTACCATCAGTGTTGCTACGATACCGGCCAGCGGCAGGTAATCCCAGAAACCTTCGCGCAGCTTGTCGAGGTTGATATCGAGCATCATCACCACGAACAGGAACAGCACCATCACCGCGCCCACGTATACCAGCACCAAGGTAATCGCGAGAAACTCCGCCTCCAGCATCAGCCAAAGGCCTGCTGCCGTAAAGAACGCCAGCACCAGGAACAGTGCCGCGTGCACCGGGTTGCGCGCCGTGATGACACGCAGGCCGGCAAACAGCAATATCGCTGCGAAGAAATAAAAAACTGCAGTTTCAAAATTCATGCATATCCACCTGATTCTTGGACAGGATTAACAGGATTGACAGGGAAAAACGCGAATCTGACGTGCTCTGTTGTAGCCTCGTGTTCATCCTGAAAAATCCTGTTAATCCTGTCCATGTTTTAACGGTATTTGGCATCCGCGGCACGTGCTGCGGCGATTTGCGCTTCGTGCTTGTCGCCTACGGCGAGCAGCATTTCCTTGGTGTAATAGAGATCGCCGCGTTTCTCTCCGTGGTATTCGAGAATGTGGGTTTCCACAATCGAGTCCACCGGACAGGATTCTTCACAGAAACCACAGAAAATGCATTTGGTCAGATCGATGTCATAACGCGTCGTGCGGCGCGTGCCATCGTCGCGCTGTTCCGATTCGATGGTAATTGCCAGCGCCGGGCATACCGCTTCACACAATTTGCAGGCAATGCAGCGTTCCTCGCCATTCGGATAGCGGCGCAACGCATGCAGGCCACGGAAGCGCGGCGACATCGGCGTTTTTTCTTCGGGGAACTGCACTGTAATCTTGCGTGCAAACAGATGCCGCCCGGTCAGGGCCATGCCGCGCAACAGCTCGGTGAGCAGCATGCTCGAAAAGAAGTGTTTAATCGCTTTCATCAAATTACTCCATCATTCCACATTAGTGGAACAGGTAACCGTAGCGGGTTTGCATCATGCCCCCCACGAACAGCAGCCAGATCAGGGTGACCGGAATAAACACCTTCCAGCCCAGGCGCATGATCTGATCGTAGCGATAGCGCGGAAATGTGGCGCGGAACCACAGGAACAGGAACAGCACAAAACCCACTTTCAGCATCAGCCAGACAAAGGCCGGAACCCAGGTGAACGGCGCAAATTCAAACAGCGGATTCCAGCCCCCCAGGAACATCAACGCAACCAGCGTTGCGATCAAAATCATGTTGGCGTATTCCGCCAGGAAAAATACTGCGAACGCCATGCCGGAATATTCCACATGGAAGCCGGCCACGATCTCGGATTCGCCTTCAGCCACGTCAAACGGGGCGCGGTTGGTTTCCGCCACGCCGGCAATCAGGTACACAATAAACATCGGGAACAGCGGTAGCCAGTACCAGCTGAACACCCCGCCCGCCTGGCCTTTCACGATATCGACCAGATTCAGGCTTTGCGCAGCCATCAGCACGCCCACCAGCGCAAAGCCCATGGCGATTTCGTAAGACACGATTTGCGCGGCGGAACGCAGGCTGCCGAGGAATGCGTATTTTGAGTTGGATGCCCAACCCGCAATGATGACGCCGTACACACCCATGGAGGTGATTGCCATGATGTAGAGCAGGCCCGCGTCCACATTGGCCAGCACCAGCTCCGGGGTGAACGGAATCACCGCCCAGGCAGCCAGCGCCGGGGCAATCGTCAGCACCGGTGCCAGCACGAACAGAAACTTGTTGGAGCCGCTGGGGATGATGATTTCCTTCATCATCAGCTTGAGGCCGTCGGCGATCGGTTGCAGCAAGCCCTTGAAGCCAACCCGGTTGGGGCCGATACGTACCTGCATGTAGCCGATTACCTTGCGCTCGGCGTAGGTGAGGTAAGCCACTGCAATCATCAACGGGCCGACAATGGCAACAATCTTGGCCAGCGACCACACTGCTGGCCAGGTGAATCCGAACAGATTTTGCAAGAATTCCATGTTATGCACGCTCCACGGAGACTTCACCCAACATCGCGCCCAGCGTGGCGGTCAGCGGGTGCGCGGCAGCTAGCCGCACACACTGATCGGGCAGGCGGTCATCTGCCAGGGCCCGCACCACAGCTCGCGCTTCACCCTGGCGCACCGTCACCATAGCGCCATCGGCAAGGCCCAGGCGCGCCAGCAAGGCGGAATGCATGGACGCATTAGGCAATGCTGCGGCGCGCGTGCCATGCAGCGAAGCAGCACGGCGCACAATTGCATCGGCCTGGTACATCGGCACTTCGCCCACGCGAGTCAATGTGTCAGTAATGGCAGCCGATTGCAGTACCGGTCCGGACAAACTGTTGTTGAGCACGCCTGCAGCCAGACCATTACTGCCCAGCGCATCCTGACGCACCGCTTCACTGGTGTCGTAGTCGAAACCTTTTACGCCGAGCATGGTGCCCAGCACGCGCAACACCTTCCATGCCGGGCGTGTTTCACCTAACGGTTTGACCGTGCCGTTGAAGCTTTGCACGCGACCTTCAGTGCTGATGAAAGTACCTGAAGTTTCACTGAACGGTGCAATGGGCAACAACACATCTGCGTATTCCAGCGCGCTGTGTTTGTAAGCGCTCATCGCCACCACCATGTCAGCCGACTGTAATGCGCGCATGGCTGCGGCCGGATCATTGCAATCCAGCTCCGGCTCAGCGCCTAGCAACAGGTAAGCCTTACGCGGCGTCGCCATCATGGCGGCAGCATTCATGCCTGCCTTCAGACCGGATTTGGATGGCACTGCGCCGGCAATGTAAGCGCCCACGCTATTGGCTGACTCGCCCAGACAACCGAAATTTGCACCAGCAAGCTCTGCGATCACTTCGGCCAGTGAGTGCAGGTCGGCATACTGAGGATGGTGCTGTGCCAAATTGCCGAGGAATACCGCACGCCGCTCGGCACCTGTCAGGCTGGCAGCGATGGCCCGTGCCACAGCGCCGACCGTGACATCCGCCACCACCGCCTTCACGGCTGCAGGCAGTTCGGTCTGCCTGGCCTCAGCCAATGCCAGCGCAATTTGCGCAAGAGTATTGACCATGGCTTGCGGAGCGACAATGGCTTTATTGGCAAGCTTGGTGAGCAGATC
>JANMKH010000228.1:0-2935 GCA_031371965.1 Sulfuriferula sp. | reverse complement strand
CTACTACAACATCGCTTACGGTCGCCCCGAGGCTAGTCGGGAAGAAATCGTCGAGGCTGCGCGCGCCGCTCACATCCTGCATTTTATCGAGTCGCTCCCCAAAGGCTGGGAAACCACCGTGGGCGAACGCGGCCTCAAACTCTCGGGAGGTGAAAAGCAGCGCGTGGCGATTGCGCGTACCTTGCTCAAAAATCCGGCCATCCTGATTCTGGACGAAGCCACTTCTGCACTCGACACGACGACCGAAAAAATTATCCAGGCCGAACTCAAGGAAATCGCCAAATCGCGCACCACGCTGACCATTGCCCACCGTCTTTCCACCATCATCGATGCAGATCAAATATTGGTGATGGAGCAGGGCGAAATCGTGGAGCGCGGCAGCCATCGCGAGTTGCTGGCGCAAAACGGCGTGTATACGCGGCTGTGGGCGATGCAGCAGGAAGAAGCCGCTGAAAGGGTTGAAGCTGCATGAACCTGCAAATCGAAATGGTAAGCTGGGCGCAACGATCTGCCCTGTTGGCAAGCCTGCGCCGCACCGTGTTTATTGAGGAGCAGGGCGTGCCGGAAGCGCTTGAATGGGATGGGCTGGACGCCGCTGCGACCCATTTCATTGTACTGGATGATGGCAGCGCGGTCGGTTGCGCTCGATTGCTTGCCGATGGCCACATCGGTCGCATGGCGGTGCTGCCAGCCTGTCGCGGCAAAGGCGCAGGGCGCGCATTGCTGAATGCCGTGTTGCATGCCGCACGTCAGCAGCATCTGGGCTGGTTGTATCTGAATGCGCAGACCCATGCAGCAGGATTTTATGCCCGCTTTGGTTTTCAACCCGTTGGCGCGGGATTCCCTGACGCCGATATTCCCCACCTACGTATGGAGCTTGTTATGCAACAACACACCGATATTCTCAACCAGCAGTTTGCCATTGCCGGCCAGCTTGAATTTGTCGATGCCGCAGCGGGGGTGCCGGTAGTCGAAATTACCACGCCGCACGCAAGCGCACGCATTGCAGTACAGGGTGCGCAAGTGCTGGAGTGGCAGCCAAGCGGACAGCAGCCAGTGCTGTGGGTGAGCCGCGCTGCGGTGTATCAGTCAGGCAAAGGCGTGCGCGGTGGTGTGCCTGTGTGCTGGCCGTGGTTCGGCGCGGGTGAGGCGGCCAAACCGGCGCATGGTTTTGTACGCACGCGAATGTGGGAAGTGCGCGAAACCGGGCAGGGCATGGCCGGCAGCGTATTTATCCGGTTCGGCATGAAAGATGACGAATCCACCCGCGCGCTGTGGAATTACGCTTTTGACCTGGAGCTGATTGTCACTGTGGGTGCGGCGCTCAAGATGGAACTGGTGACGCGTAACATGGGCGCGACAGCATTTGAGATCAGCGAAGGATTGCATACTTATTTTCATGTAGGGAACATCAATCAAACGCAGGTACTGGGTCTGGAAAATACCGAGTATCTGGATAAAGTGCTGGATTTCGCCCGTGATACCCAAATCGGAGCAATCAGTTTCAGTGGCGAAACCGACCGCGTATATATCGACACCATTACCGATTGCGTGATTGATGACGCAAAACTGAATTGAAAAATTCGTGTAGCAAAATCGGGCAGTACTTCCACAGTGGTGTGGAACCCCTGGACAGAAAAAGAGAAAGGTTTTGCTGATATGGCTGCGGGCGAATATCAGGAAATGCTATGTGTAGAAACGGTCAATGCGGGTGATACGCGAGTGACCGTTGCAGCCGGTAATGCGCATAGTCTGGTGGCATTTATCGGACTGGAAACGCGCGGGTAATTAATCACTGTACAAAATCAGTAAGGAACCAAAGGCAGGTTCGACTTATCTGAACCATTGCATATTGAATGCCAAGTATTTGCGCAAATGACCATAAAGCTAATATGATCCAGTTATGAAAGTGCTACGTCAGCTGCTGATTCTGCTTTTTAGCCTCACATTGCCGTTAAACGGCTATGCGGCGCTGGCGGCTGTGTCTACGTCTTGCTCTTGCCCCATGCCGCAAGACCAGAATATGACTTCGATGTCGCCTGGCCAGGCAAGTTGTTGCCACTGCAACGATAGTGGAGACAAGCACAGTGCACCAGGCAAATGCGACCAAAGCCAATGCGCACAAATGTGCAAAACAGCCAATCCATTTCCGGCGCTGTCCGTGAAATTTGTTCCTTTCGCCTTACCACAGTGGCTATCCTTGCCACCATTATCTACTCACATCATTTCCTCAGGCGCGTCCGGCGTCTGGCGTCCGCCCCGCTTGCTTTGATTCTCTGAACTGGTTGTCACCTCACCTGGCGTGAGGGGCATGTGCGCTTATGGCGCGCTCATCCTGGGAGTTTTTGAGCATGAATTCATTCCTGTTGCCAACATGGCGGCAAAATATACTGGCTATTATCGTGGCAACTATTGCCATGCCCGCCGTCGCCGCACCCCTGAGTTTTGAAGAGGCCCTGCAACTGGCCGAGCGTAACGCACCTTCGCTTGCTGTGGATAACGCACGGATCGAAGCGGCGCGACAGGCCGCCATTCCTGCCGGAGAACTGCCCGACCCGAAACTGATGCTCGGTATCGACAACTTACCCATCAATGGGCCTGATCGCTTTAACCTCAACCGTGATTTCATGACCATGCGGCGCATCGGGGTCAGTCAGGAAGTGCCCAATTCAGCCAAGCGACAGGCACGTGTCGACGTGGCGCAGAGCAGCATAGCGGTGGCCGTCGCCGAGCACCGCATCGAACGGCTCAAGGTGCGGCGCGAAGCTGCACAGGCGTGGATCAGCCGCTACACCGTGGAACGCAAGCTGGCATTGTTCGACGAGTTATATCGCGAGAACCGGCTGCTGGCGGAGGCGGTGCGTGCCCGCATCGCATCCGGGCGCGGTCTGGCGATGGACACTATCCTGCCGCGCCAGGAAGCAGCCGGGCTAGC
>JANMKH010000193.1:0-2775 GCA_031371965.1 Sulfuriferula sp. | reverse complement strand
ATGCTCCGCACTTTGCTGAGCATGATCAGCCTTGGAATTGCCATGGTGGCTGTGCTGGCAATCATTGCCCTGACCGTGAGTTCGGACACTGGTCATCCACCTCCTGTTACTCGTTACATTAAATCAATCATTACTGTGCCTGTTCCAGCAGCTTCAAACAGTCAGACATCTGTGATGCAAAGAATTTTTTCAAAATCAGAAAACCATGTTGAGACAGCCAAAAAAATTCAACCTAACCATATCGCCGTCGTTAAACTGGATAAAAAAATTCAGTTGCTTAAAGTCAAGCGCGCTGAGTTACTGGCAAAATTCACTGAGCTTCATCCCGACGTGGTAATGGCCACCCAGCAGATCAAACGCCTGGAGCAGGAGAAGAGCAAGTTAGCACAAGAAAAGGAATGAACTGCCAAGGTCGTTACGCCTCGCGCAGATAGGTCACCGCATCCTGCAAGCGTTCCACTGCAATGACATCCATACCGGAAATCGCCTGGCGCGGCTTGTTGGCCGCAGGCACGATGGCGCGGGTAAAACCCAGCTTGGCAGCCTCTTTCAAACGTTCCTGCCCGCGCTGCACCGGGCGGATTTCCCCCGCCAGACCAACTTCACCAAACACTACAAGTTTATCCGGCATTGCCTTGTTTTTGAAAGATGAAACTATAGCCAGCAGCAACGGCAAGTCCGCTGCTGGCTCGTTGATGCGCACCCCACCCACGGCGTTGATGAACACATCCTGGTCGTAACACGCCAGCCCGGCATGGCGGTGCAACACCGCCAGCAGCATCGCCAGGCGGTTCTGCTCCAGGCCGACACTGAGCCTGCGCGGATTGGGCGAGGGCGACGACTCCACCAGCGCCTGAATCTCCACCAGCAAGGGGCGCGTGCCCTCCTGAGTCACCATCACGCACGATCCGGGGACGTCAGCACTATGCCCGGACAGGAAAATGGCCGAGGGGTTGGATACGCCTTTCAGCCCCTTGTCGGTCATCGCAAATACGCCCAGTTCATTCACCGCGCCGAAGCGGTTCTTGAACGCCCGTACCAGGCGGAACGCCGAACTG
Organism: Sulfuriferula sp.; assembly: GCA_031371965.1. Classification (GTDB taxonomy): domain Bacteria; phylum Pseudomonadota; class Gammaproteobacteria; order Burkholderiales; family Sulfuriferulaceae; genus Sulfuriferula. The sequence continues at coordinate 1,717 of JANMKH010000193.1, read as the reverse complement.
GTATCGCCCTCGAAATACAATACCGTATCGACGATGTGCTCCAGCACGCGCGGTCCGGCCAGCGCACCTTCCTTGGTCACGTGACCGACCAGGAATATCACCGTGCCGGTCTGCTTGGCATAGCGCGTCAACTGCGCCGCGCACTCGCGCACCTGCGCCACCGAACCGGGTGCCGATTGCAGCGCCTCGGAATACACCGTCTGGATCGAATCAATCACCGCGATGAAAGGCTTGTGCTGGTTGAGCGTGGCAAGAATTTTTTCCAGCTGGATTTCCGCCAGCAATTGCAGCTCGGCCGCGTCCAGTTGCAAGCGATGCGCGCGCAAAGCAATCTGCCGCGCCGATTCCTCGCCGCTCACATACAGCGTCTTGTGCGCCGCGCTCATGCCGGACAGCGCCTGCAACAGCAGCGTGGACTTGCCGATACCCGGATCGCCACCGATCAGCACCACCCCGCCTTTCACCACCCCGCCGCCCAGCACCCGGTCGAGCTCGCTGATACCGGTTGCGACGCGCTCGTCCTCCACTGCCTCCACCTCCGCCAGCGACACCACCTGGCTCACCACCGACAGCGCACTGTAGCGCGACGGCGCCACCGCCTCGGCAATGGTCTCCACCAGCGTGTTCCAGGCCTTGCAGGATGGACACTGGCCTTGCCACTTGCTCAAGGTGTCGCCGCATTCGGTGCAGGAATAGAGGGTTTTTGCTTTAGCCATGGGGATTAGTCGTAACCGGTTTCGCGCTGCTGGCAACGCATCGAACATTATGCATCGGGGTTTTCCTGTCCAAGGTTCATCTCAATCGCGTCCCACTGCCTGTCCTTTAACATCACAAAGCGGCAGCGCCCAGTGGAAAGCCCGGCCCAAAGACCACCGATGACTCGATCATCTTCCGCATCGGTCCAGCGGTCAGCCCCTTTGTACTCAACAGCAAGCGTGACGTCGCCAGGCAACTTGCACATAAAGTCGGGATAGAAACGACCATTGGCTTTCTGCAGGAAGAAGGAACTGCCTTCACGCCGCACCAGGTTGCGAACCCAGAACTGGATACGCCCTTTTTGCGCCAGCATATCCAGCCAGCAAGCGCAGTCGAATTCCTCCCTGCTGTCGAAGTCACCCATCCGGCCGTAGAAATGCTTGCGGAAATCAAAGTGACCGAAACGGCCGTCGTAGTCACGGCTGGGCGCATAGGCCTGGGGATGGAAGTCGAAGGCATACATATCGCTGACGACCACGCGGGCAACCGCATCGTCACCGAACAAAGCCTGTTGAAAGGCTTTTCCCACGGCCTGCTTGCGCAACTCGCGGATGCGCGCTTCGATCAGGTTGCGGATCATGAATTTCTGTAGATTGACCCGCGCCAGCGTGAAATCGTCCCGGCGCAGCAGCCCGGTCAGCCAGGCGGCGACAAAGGTCTGTTTGGCTGCGTGGGTGAGCGATGGCTCCGGCAAATTGCGGCATAGCCAGGTCGCCAGGCGCACCGCATCCCAATGCTCCGGCTGATAAACCAGGCCCAGATCGCGTTGCAGTTCCGGCAGAAAGCGCGAGACGACTTTGCCGCTGGCGGCGTCCACATCGATTTCGCCGCCCTCGGAGACCTTCAAGCCCGCACCGAGTGTGGCCATGTCGCCGACGCTCGGCGTCGCATCGTAGGGCGAAATATCCCACGGATACTCCAGCACTTCCGGGTCATCGAACAAAGCAAGCTCACCATGCAT
>JANMKH010000145.1:0-2716 GCA_031371965.1 Sulfuriferula sp. | reverse complement strand
CGCTGGTAGTCCTGTTTTTCTTCATACGAAGGATCGATCAGCACCAGGCCGCGACGTGGCGCAGGCGGCAAGGCCGCTTTCAGCCCGGCAAAGCCGTCGATGTTCTGCACTTTGACGCGCCTGCCCGCATCGGCAAAATTGGCACCAAGGAGCTGGCTATCGGTGGGGTGCAGTTCGAACAGCCGCAGTTGATCGTGCTCGCGTAGCAGTTGCTGCGCAATCCATGGCGAGCCAGGGTATACACTTAACGCCGCCGCAGGATTCAACTGCTGTACCAGGCTGACATAGGCGGCCACAGCGGCGGGCAGATCATCGCGTGCCAGCAGGCGCGTAATGCCGCTATGATATTCGGCATTTTGCTGGGCGTAGCCGGTATCCAGCGCATACAAACCGGCACCGGCGTGGGTGTCGATGGCCCAGTAGGGTTTGTCTTTTTGATTGAAATAGTCCAGCAGCTGCATCAGCACGAGGTGCTTCAACACATCGGCGTGATTGCCTGCATGGAAGGCGTGACGGTAACTCAGCATGGTGTGTACGCCGCAGTGTTCAAGCGGGTTACAGCGCTTGCACGCCGCCCATATACGGCCACAGCACTGCGGGTATCGTCACCGAGCCATCCGCCTGCTGATAATTTTCCAGAATGGCTACCAGGGTGCGCCCTACCGCCAGCCCGGAGCCGTTCACGCTGTGCAACAATTCCGGCTTGCCCTTTTCGCCGCGGAAACGCGCTTGCATGCGGCGCGTCTGGAATGCCTCGAAATTGCTGCACGAGGAAATCTCGCGATAGGTATTTTGCGCAGGCAGCCACACTTCCAGGTCGTAGGTCTTGGCGGCAGAAAAGCCCATGTCGCCGCCACACAATGCCATTTTCCGGTAGGGTAGCCCGAGCGCTTGCAGGATGGCCTCGGCATGGCCGGTGAGCGCTTCCAGCGTGGCGTAGGACTGTTCCGGTTCGACCAGTTGCACCAGCTCGACTTTGTCGAACTGATGCTGGCGGATCATGCCGCGCGTGTCGCGGCCGTAGGAGCCGGCTTCGCGACGGAAGCAGGGGGTGTGGGCGACAAATTTCAGTGGCAGGCTATCCAGAGCCACTATTTCGTCGCGCACCATGTTGGTCAGCGGCACTTCGGCTGTAGGAATCAAATATAAGCCATCGCGTTCGATCCCAAACTGGTCCTCGGCAAATTTCGGAAATTGTCCGGTTCCACGCATGCTGTCAGCGTTGACCAGATACGGCACATACACTTCGGTATAGCCATGTTGCGCCGTGTGGGTGTCCAGCATGAACTGCGCGAGTGCCCGGTGCAGGCGTGCCAATCCTCCCTTCATGAGGGAAAACCGAGCGCTGCTGATCTTGGTGGCGGTGGCAAAATCAAGCAACTTGAGCGTTTCACCCACATCCACGTGATCTTTCACCTCAAAATCGAATACGCGCGGCGTGCCGAAGCGGCTCACTTCCACATTGTCGGCGTCGGATTTCCCGGCCGGTACGGATTCATGCGGCAGGTTGGGAATGGTCATCAACAGTGCATTGAGCGGCGCCTGCAGGGCTTCCAGCGCGGATTCCGCGGCTTTCAGTTCAGTGCCGAGATTGGCCACTTCCGCCATGATGGCGGAGACATCCTCGCCCTTGGCCTTGGCCATGCCGATCTGTTTGGAGCTGGCGTTGCGTTTGGCTTGCAACTCCTGGGTACGGGTTTGCAGTTGTTTGCGCTCGGCTTCCAGGCGCTGGAATTCGGCGGTATCGAGGGTATAGCCGCGCGCAGCGAGGCGTTGCGCCACGCTGTCGAGGTCGGTGCGGAGGAGTTGAATGTCTAGCATGTTTACCTTTTAAAAATCGTTAGCCACGGAGAACACGGAGGGCACAGAGAAATGCGTTTAATGCCGTCAATCAGGCGCTTATGGGCAAAATCAATAGCAGGGTTAAGCGCGCGTGCAATTGCTTCACACAACTCGTCCGTCACGTTTTCTCCGAGTTCTCCGTGATCTCCGTGGCACATCAGTTTTTCTTCGCTGCTTCATCCAGCCCGCGTAAATACGCCAGCCGTTCGGCTATTTTGCCTTCCAGCCCGCGCGGGGTCGGGGTGTAAAAGTGCGCGTTGACGCCTTCTGGTAAGTATTCTTCCCCGGCGGCGTAGGCGTCCGGCTCGTCGTGCGCGTAGCGGTAGGCGTGGCCGTAACCCAGTTGCTTCATCAGCTTGGTCGGGGCGTTTCTGAGATGCACCGGCACTTCGCGCGATTTGTCCGCCGCGATAAAGCTGCGGGCGTTATTGTACGCCACATACACGGCATTGCTCTTGGGCGCGCAGGCAAGATAAATCACCGCTTGCGCCAGCGCCAGTTCGCCTTCCGGGCTGCCCAGGCGCTCGTAGGTTTCCACCGCATCCAGGGTCAGGCGCAGCGCGCGCGGGTCGGCCAGACCGATGTCCTCGCTGGCCATGCGGATCAGGCGGCGGCTAACGTACAGCGGATCGGCGCCGCCGTCGAGCATGCGCACCATCCAGTACAGCGCGGCATCGGGATTGGAGCCGCGCACTGACTTGTGCAGTGCGGAAATCTGGTCGTAGAAGTTGTCGCCGCCCTTGTCGAAGCGCCGCGCGCCGCGGGCCAGCGTGGTCTGGATGAACTCCTCGTCGATCTCATGGCGAGCGGCATCGAGTGCAGCATTGGCGGCTTGTTCCAGCAGATTTAACAAACGCCGCGCATCGCCATCGGC
>JANMKH010000132.1:0-2019 GCA_031371965.1 Sulfuriferula sp. | reverse complement strand
TCGCGATGGATTTTCTGGATCCATTCCAGGTTAACCACGGGCACCACGCCCACGCCCAGGTCCACATGGTTCGATACATCCACCTTGCCGTGCGAAACCAGGCCATGCAGGCCTTCGTAAAACAGCAGGTCGGTACCAGATGGCACATCTTCCCACGGCGTGAACTCACCGGCGGACAGCTTGGTGCCGAGACGCTGGTTGTGCTGCGCCGCTTCTTCATCGCTATGCAGGTAATAACGTTTCTTGCCCTTGCCGTTCTTGCCGTAGCTTTTGAACAGGTCTTCAAGCTTGTCGAAATGGTTGGAGTCCGGGCCGAAATGGCTGAAATGGTTATTGCCGGCAGCTTCGGCTTTTTTCATCGCCGTTTTGAATTCTGTACGGCTCAGGGCGTGAAAGCTGTCGCCCTCAATCACTGCGGAGCTGATGTTTTCGCGGTGGAAAATGTGCTCAAACGCGCGTTTGACGGTAGTGGTGCCGGCACCGGAAGAGCCGGTCACGGCGATAACGGGGTGTTTCTTGGACATGATGCGCTCCAGTTAAGAACTATGAAAAAGCTGAATATAATCGCGGCAGTATAGCTTTTAAGCTGTCCCGCTGTCCACGCACCGCCAGTTCGGCAGGGTATAATCGGACTTTTGCCAGCGCCGTTTATCGCATCTCATGGAAGCCCAATACCAACCCCAGAAAATCGAGGCGGACGCCCAGCGCCGCTGGATTGAATCCGCTGCCTTCAAGGCCGTCGAGACTTCCGACAAGCCCAAGTACTACTGTCTGTCGATGTTCCCCTACCCTTCCGGCAAGCTGCACATGGGGCACGTGCGCAACTACACTATCGGCGATGTGCTGGCGCGTTTCCACCGCATGCAGGGCTATAACGTCATGCAGCCGATGGGCTGGGACGCCTTCGGCCTGCCTGCGGAAAACGCCGCGCTGAAAAACGGCGTACCGCCTGCCGCATGGACCTACGCCAACATCGACCACATGCGCAGCCAGTTGAAGAGCCTCGGCCTGGCGATCGACTGGGAACGCGAACTCGCCACCTGCAAGCCCGAGTATTACCGCTGGGAGCAGTGGCTGTTCACGCGCCTGTTCGAAAAAGGTGTGATCTACAAGAAAACCGCGTCGGTCAACTGGGATCCGGTGGACAATACCGTGCTCGCCAACGAGCAGGTCATCGACGGACGCGGCTGGCGTTCCGGCGCGCTGGTGGAAAAACGCGACATCCCGATGTATTTCATGCGCATCACCGCCTATGCCGACGAACTGCTGAGCGGGCTGGATACCCTGCCGAACTGGCCGGAACAGGTCAAAACCATGCAGCGCAACTGGATCGGCAAGAGCTTCGGCTGCGAAGTCCATTTCCCATACGACGCCGCCAGCATCGGTGAGCCCGGCGTGCTCAAGGTCTACACCACGCGTCCGGATACGCTGATGGGCGCAACCTATGTGGCAGTCGCCGCCGAACATGCGCTCGCCGCCCGCGCCGCTGCCGGCAACCCGGCGCTGGCCGAATTTATCGCCGAGTGCAAACGCGGCGGCGTAGCCGAGGCCGACATCGCCACACAAGCCAAGAAAGGCATGGATACCGGCCTGTTCGTCACCCATCCGCTGTCCGGAGAAAAACTCCCGGTATGGGTCGCCAATTATGTGCTGATGGGTTATGGCGAAGGCGCAGTGATGGCGGTACCGGCGCACGATGAGCGCGACTTCGAATTCGCCGCGCAATATGGGCTGCCGATGACAACCGTCATCGCTTCCAGTAGTGGCACTTACGAAACCATAGCTGCGCCGTGGCAGGATGCTTACGGCGAGCATGGCGTGTGCATCCATTCCGGCAAATACGACGGCCTGGATTTCGACGCTGCGCTGGAAGCCGTCGCCGCCGACTTGCAGGCCAAAGGGCTGGGCAGCAAACGCACCCAGTTCCGCCTGCGCGACTGGGGCATCTCGCGCCAGCGCTACTGGGGTTGCCCGATCCCGATCATTCACTGCGCCACCTGCGGCGATGTGCCGGTGCCC
>JANMKH010000124.1:0-8134 GCA_031371965.1 Sulfuriferula sp. | reverse complement strand
GTGGCCCAAAATTATGGACGCGAGGTCATCCCGGAAAGCGTGAAATTGACCCCGACTTTGGTTGCGGGTCTGGGCCTGACGTATTACCCGCCCATTGGTGGCGCGTTCAGCACCTTCAGCAACGGCGTGGCGACGGGTACGGCTTTCAATTGGCCGGAAGTTGGCATCATCACGCTTACCCCTGCAGTGGGCGATGGCGATTATCTTGGTGCAGGCAATGTCACAGGAACCACCACCGGTAATGTCGGGCGTTTTATCCCGCATCATTTTGCCTTGTCCTCGGGGGCTGCGCTGACTACCCGCAGTGACCTCACTACTTGCTCAGGATCGACGTTTACCTACATGGACGAACCCATGTCCGCTACATTCACCCTGACGGCGCAAAATGCGACCAACGGAACGACTCAGAACTATGCGGGTAATTTTGCCAAGCTGGATTTGGCCAGTCCTGCTTCATTCGGTTTCGGTGCTATAAATATCGCGGCGACCAACACGCCGCTGACGCCGAGACTGTCACTGGGTTTATCCTCCGGTAGTTGGATTGCAGGCGTCGCATCGGGTATTTCGAGTGCGTTGGCGGTGAGCAGACTTAGCGCTCCAGATGGACCTTTTGATGCCGTCAGTATAGGCATTGCACCTATCGATACGGATGGCGTGCAGTTGTCGCCGCTCAATCTTGATGTGGGTAACGGTGTACCGGATCACGCCTTGTTAGGTGTGACGGCGGTACGTTTCGGGCGGATCAGAATGAACAATGCTTTCGGTTCCGAAGCCCTGGATTTGCCGATACCGCTTGTAGCTCAATATTGGAACGGCACGGTTTTTACGACCAATGCTTTGGATAGTTGTACGCAGCTTAATCTGAATAATGTTGCCCTTGGTAATTACCAAAAAGGTTTGACGCTTACCAATATGGGTTCGAGCCACATCATGATAGGCGGCACATTTGCGAGCGGCATCGGCAGTTTGAAACTGACCAAACCTTCACCTGCACCGACTGTGTCGGGAAGCGTCGATGTGGCGATTAACCTTGGAGTAGCTGGCATCGATCAATCCTGCCCAGCATGGGTCGCGCCGGCGCCAACGAGCAATGGGGCGGCCATGGCTTACCTGCGCGGAAAATGGTGTGGCGCCAATTACGACCGCGACCCAAGGGTGCGGGCGACTTTTGGTATTTATAAAAACGCAAACGATTTCATTTACATGCGTGAAATGTATTAGCAGAAATAGTGGGTTCACCATGGAAAATGAGGGCGATTGCAACGAGCAACGGGATGTATTCAGGTGAATTGAAGTGGGGAAAGACAAAAGCCAATTGACAACAATGGCTTATTGTTTTAATTTCAAGTGGTTTTTACAAATGGCTGTGGGCATGCGTCTATTCTCGAAAACAACAAAAACTGCCGGCTGGTTGTCCATCAATATTGAGGGGGATGGCATTTATATGGCGCATGTCACGCCCATACCAGCAGCTCAGCCCCAAGTTGGGTTGATCGCTTTTTATCCCGCCGATAAAACGCAGGTCCAGCCTACATTGGAGAAACTAGCCAAGGAATTGCACGCGGATCGTTATGAGTGCACTAATTTGCTTAATCCCGGCGAGTATCAGTTGTTATCCGTGGATACGCCAAACGTCCCGCAAGATGAACTCAAAACGGCAATTCGCTGGCGCTTGAAGGACATGCTGGATTTTCATATCGACGATGCAACCATTGATGTGCTGGATATTCCGGGCGATAAAAACGCACCCGAGCGCAAAGGCGCCATGTATGCGGTGGCGGCGCATTCTCCATTCATCAAGCAGCGTCAGACGCTATTCGAACAACTCAAAATTCCGTTGAGCGTTATCGATATTCCGGAAATGGCGCAACGCAATATTTCGGCCCTGCTGGAACCGCAAGATCGCGGCTTGGCATTACTCTCCTTTGATAACACAGGCGGCTTGCTAACCGTCACTTTCGCCGGTGAATTGTATCTGTCGCGGCGCTTTGACGTGAACCTGGAGCAATTGCGGCAAACGGATATTGACCAGAAAAATGCGTGCTATGACCGGGTCACTCTGGAACTGCAGCGCTCGTTCGTTCATTTTGAACGGCAGTTCAGGTTTATTGCGGTCGCCAAGCTGATGCTTGCGCCTTTGGGCGATGGGGGTGCCGGTTTGCAGGAATATCTGGCTGCCAATTTATACATGCCGGTTGAAACCTTCAATCTGGATGCTGTCCTGGATATTTCCAAAGTGCCAGAGCTGGAGCAAGCCTCACAACAGCAACGTTATTTCATGGCGCTGGGTGCAGCGCTGCGACAAGAGGTAAAGGTGCTGTGAGCCAACAGATCAACCTCTACAATCCCCTGTTCCGCAAACAGGAGAAATATTTCTCCACCGTAACCATGATGCAGGCGCTTGGCCTCATCCTGCTGGGTTCGCTGCTGGTTTACGGTTATGCCTGGTATCGCACCGCCGGACTGGAACAGCGCTCCTTGCAGACTGAAAAAGCCTACCAGGCCACCCAGGTGCAACTGGCGCAGGCATCCGCTTCGTTTGGACCGCGCCATCCCAGCAAATTGCTGCAAGACGAAGCCGTGCAGATGGATAACGATGTTAAAGCGCGCCGTCAAATTATCGAGCTACTGGGTAAAGGGGAGTTGGGCAATACCCAGGGGTTTTCCGAATATCTGCGTGCGCTCTCGCGGCAGACACTGAGCGGGTTATGGATTACCGGATTCCACGTAACAGGCCTGGGTAGTGACATGGCGATCAATGGCCGAACCCTGCAAGCGGAGCTGGTGCCCGTTTTCATTAATCATCTGAAAAAAGAGCCTGTGCTGGCAGGGAAGACATTCAGCATGCTGGAAATGCGCCTGCCAGAGGCCGAAAAAACGGCGGATGGAAAACCGGCGCCTCTGCCTCCGTATATCGAATTCAGCCTGAGCAAGACAAAAGCGGAGCCCGCCAAATGAGCGCCTTGAAAGCACAATGGCAAAGTTTGGCGGAGCGCGTTGATGCAATGAGCTTGCGCGAACGCGCCCTGATTTTTCTTGCTGTCGCGATGGTGCTGATCGTGCTGGTGAATACCCTGCTCATCGATCCTTTGTTGACGCGGCACAAAAAATTGCAGCAACAGATCGCGCAGACACAAGAAAAAACCAGTGCGATGCAGAAGCAAATCCAGACCTTGGTGAATAGCTGGAATGTCGATCCGGATGTCGCTTTGCGCGCACGTCTTGCGCAACTGCGGGAACAATCCGAGCGGACTGGAAAAACGCTTGAAGACATACAAAGCGGGCTGGTACCACCCCAGCGGATGCCGGTTCTGCTGGAAGATATTTTGAAGCACAACCGCTCGTTGCGGCTGGTGGCATTAAAGACCCTTCCGGTAACCGTTCTGGGCGAGCCTGACACTGCTGCAGCCGGCAAGACGCCAGGCGAGGCCGACAAACCAGCGCAGGCACAAAAACCGGCCCCACCCGAAAGCCTGGTATATAAACACGGGGTCGAGATTACGCTGGAAGGCAGCTATCTGGATCTGTTGCGCTATCTGACCGAGATTGAATCGCTGCCTTGGCACATGTTCTGGGGAAAAGCAGATCTGGATGTGGAGAAATATCCCAAAGTGACGCTTACCTTACGACTGTATACCTTGAGCCTGGATAAGGCATGGCTAGCGCTATGAGAAATCAAAAGACAAAAGACAAAAATGGGAAGCCAAAATTGGAAGGCAAAAGCCGGGAGACGTACGGTTTTAATTTTTGCCTTTTAATTTTTGCCTTTTGCCTTTTGCCTTTTGCTGCCGCTGGCGCTGCCGATATGTTGCAGGATCCAACGCGTCCGCCGGCCGAGTTGTCTGCGCCGCAAGGAAATGCTGGAGCGCCAGTGGCAAGCGGCCCTCAGTTGCAGTCCGTGCTCATCTCGGCACACCAGCGCTCGGCCATTATCAGCGGGCAGCGTGTCACAGTTGGGGAGAAGCTAGGCGACGCCCGGGTTGTCATGATTAGCGAGAATGAAGTGATGCTGAAAGGCAGCAGCGGTGTGCAGACATTGAAGCTTTTCCCCGATGTCGGCAAACGCCTCATCATGCGCAGCCAGCACCATAAACACTGATCGTCCCGGCAGGCAAAAAGGTAGAAAAAATGCAAAAACGAATTTTATCCAGGGAATTGTCGACTAACCGGGAAACCTCGGCTGCGACGTGGCTTATGCCGGTCTTGTTGGGATTGGCGACACTGGCGCTAAGCGGGTGTGCAAACATGGAGGCGCCGGATAAAACCACTTACAACCAGATCAATAGCGAGCTCGACAAGGCCGCTGCAGCGCAAGCAAAGCCGGCGCAGCAGAGCGCTGTGAACGCTGCACTCCTGCCACCGCTCAATATCGAAATGCCCAAGGTCAACAAACCACCTGAGCAACGATTCGACCTGGTCGTCAACAATGCACCAGCTACGCAGGTGTTCCTGGGTATCGTGTCGGGCACACGCTATAGCATGCTGGTACACCCGGAGGTGAGCGGCACGATCTCGGTGAATCTCAAGAACGTCACCGTATTCGAAGCGCTGGACGCGATCCGCGAACTCTACGGCTACGATTACAAAGTGGACGGTACCCGCATTTTCATTCAGCCGCTCACCATGCAGACGCGGGTGTTCAAGCTGAACTATATTAGCGGCCAGCGCAAAGGTGCCTCCGACATTCGGGTGATTTCCGGTTCGGTGAGCAATTCATCGTCAACCGGGCCGACTACACCCGGCGGCACGACCACGACGACTGGCGCGCCCACCAGCCGTGCATTTGAAACCAGCAAAATAACGACCGACACCGAGACCGATTTCTGGGGCGAATTGAAAAACTCTTTGATGGCCATCATCGGTGATAAGGATGGCCGCCAGGTGGTGGTGAGCCCGCAATCAGGCGTGGTGCTGATTCGCGCGATGCCGAACGAAATACGGCATGTGCAGAATTACCTGAAAGCCACGCAGCTATCGGTTGACCGCCAGGTGATGCTGGAAGCCAAGATCATCGAGGTGCAACTCAATAGCGGCTACCAGGCAGGTATTAACTGGGCGGCATTCAGGTCTGGGCTATCGGTGGGCTCGGTGGCGCCTGGAACGGCGTTGAGCACGTCTGGGCCGCTGATTAGCCCCTCTCTGGCAGCCACGCCGGGCTCTACCCTGGCAAATATTGCGACGGCCAGTGCGGCAACGGCAGCCAATGGACTATTTGGCGTGGCCTATCAGGCCAGTAATTTTGCCGCACTGCTTTCGTTCCTGAATACTCAGGGTACGGTGCATGTGTTATCCAGTCCGCGCATTGCCACCTTGAATAACCAGATGGCGGTGCTCAAAGTGGGGACGGATGATTTTTTCGTCACCAACGTAAGCTCGACCACGGTTACCGGCACCGCGACAACGACAACTCCTAACGTTACGTTGCAGCCATTTTTCTCGGGGATCGCCCTTGACGTGACCCCACAAATTTCCGAGGAGGGAGAAATTATTTTACACATTCATCCTTCGGTAAGCCTGGTCACCGAGAACCTCAAAACGATTAATCTTGGCGGTACACTGGGATCGTTGAATCTCCCGCTTGCATCCAGTGCGGTATCCGAGACGGATAGTGTCGTGCGTGTCCAGGATGGCAGTATCGTCGCCATTGGCGGATTGATGCGGCAGTCCATGACGGATGACCGCTCTGAAGTGCCGGTTGCCGGTGAGGTGCCTGTATTTGGAGCGCTGTTCCGCAATACCAACCGCGTCAGCCAGAAACGCGAGCTGGTGATTCTGCTGAAAACGACGGTGGTTCAGGGCGACAGTGATTGGGGGCAGGATATTCTGAACAGCCGCGAGCGCATCCAGAAAATGCAACGTAACGATACTTTTGGAGATGGATCGAGTATGGGGAACTCAGCGGGTCGACCCTGACCATGTACCTAGCCCATTTCGGACTGCGTGAAGCGCCTTTTGGAATCACTCCGGATACCAGTTACTTTTTTGCCTGCGCCGACTACCAGGCAGCGCTGAACACCCTGCTGATCGCGATCCGGAATGGGGAAGGGTTCATCAAGATAACTGGCGAGGTGGGTACCGGCAAGACGCTGCTGTGCCGCCAGTTTCTGGCCAGTATCAACAAGGAGCACGGCACCGTCGCCGTCTCGGACAGTGGGCCGCAGCAGGCGTCTGTCACCCAACACTTCGTGACCGCCTATATTCCCAATCCCTACCTCACTCCACACACCTTGCTTCTGGCCCTCGCGGATGAACTGGGTGTTGTTCTGCAACCGGATGTCGACCAGCATCATTTGCTCAAGTCCCTGACCGCAGCCTTGCTGGATTTCGCCCGGCAGGATAAACAGGTGGTGTTGTGTCTGGATGAAGCCCAGGCGATGCCGCTGGAGAGCCTGGAGGCAATCCGCCTGCTGACCAACCTGGAAACGGAAAAGCGCAAGTTGCTGCAGATTGTGCTGTTCGGGCAACCGGAGCTCAACCAGAAGTTACAGCAAGATTCTATTCGCCAACTGAACCAGCGCATCACCTTCCATTATCATCTTGGCCCTTTGCGGCGCGACGATATGGATTATTATCTTTCACACCGCCTCAATGTGGCGGGTTTTACGGGCGGGCGTCTGTTTAGCCGCGGTGCGGCAAATCAACTCTATGCGGCGAGCGGCGGGATTCCGCGGTTGGTCAATATCGTGGCGCATAAGGCCTTGATGCTAAGCTATGGCGAAGGCAGACAACAGGTGAGCGCGCGTCATGTACGAGCCGCCGCAAAGGATACCGGATCGGCTAAAAAGAGTCTGTGGCGCTGGTGGATAATAGCGGCTGCGTTGCTACTGATTGCTGGCAGCAGTGCATTGGGATGGGTGGTGCTACGATGAGCGTGATCAATCAAATGCTGCAGGACCTGGAAAATCGGCACTCTGCAAGAGAGGCAGATGCATCGATATCCGCGCAACTCAGAGCTGTGCCGAAACGCAGCCGGATACATCCTGCCTGGTGGGTAATTTTGCTACTGGCCTTGACCATCGTCGCGGGCATGCTTGTCTGGCGGACGTGGTCCTCCAAAACAGAGGGTGCTGCGACGCAGACCAGCACGGCAGCAGGCGCGCTGGCAACGCAAGAAAAAATCTCCAGAGATGTGCAGCATTCATTGCAACCCAGGCCATCGCCCGTACTCAGTCAACATGCCTTGCCTGATTTGAAGCTGGCAATGCAAATCAGCGCGGCCCAAGAGCTTTCGTCTGTCCGACTGCAGGCAACGGAAAACAGACCATTACCTGCTCTGCAGACTGTAGTGCCGGTAGCCCCCAGGGTGGACCCCGTCAGGCCGGCCGCCGTTTCGGCCAATTCTGCCTCGCCCCAACCAGATGCGGATTCGGGAAAACCAACTCCTGTCGCACTTGCGCAGGCGCTTCCCGCGCCTGGCAGTCGGGTGGATACGAGACGAAATACAGAGGTGGCAACGGCGGCTGTCGCCAAGCAGATCAAGGAAATTACACCGCAGCAGCGCGCTGAAAATGAATATGGCAAGGCAATATCCTTGTTGCAGCAAGGACGCACGACAGAAGCGATCGAATTGCTCGGTAATGTGCTGCAATTCGACCCCGGCAATACGGCTGCGCGGCAAACTCTGGTGGGCTTGCTGGTGGCGGGCAAACGGTATGGCGAAGCCGAACGCAGTTTGCGCGACGGCTTGAAACTCAACCCCGGCCAAACCGGTCTGGCAATGATCATGGCGCGTCTGCAAGTAGAACAGGGGGATACTCAGAGTGCTTTGAAGACGCTGCAGCATAGCTTGCCTTATGCAGCTGAAATGCCCGATTATCAGGCTTTCCTGGCGGCGCTGCTGCAACGCGAAGGTCGCAATAAGGAAGCCATCGAGCATTATTTACTGGCACTGCGCAAAGTTCCCGGATCTGGCGTCTGGTTGATGGGGCTGGGCATCTCGTTGCAAGCCGAAAACCGCCAGACGGAAGCGCAGGAAGCATTTCTCCGTGCCAAGGCCAGCAATACCTTAAGCCCCGACCTGCTGGCATTCGTGGAGCAGCAGCTGAAGCAATCCAGACAGTGAAATACAGGCGATGATCTGCGACATTGTGCCTACGGTAATGCGTTATCTGGAGGGTTGTCATCCACAGTCCCT